>CBFDDG010000454.1:0-4248 GCA_965603505.1 uncultured Phycisphaerae bacterium
GCGTCACCCGTGGCCGTGGCGCGTCCGGTCCGGCCGATGCGATGAATGTAATCCTGGGCATAGGCGGGCACGTCGAAGTTGACCACGTGCGAGATCCCCTCGATGTCGATCCCGCGGGCGGCGATATCGGTCGCCACCATGACCTGGAATCGGCCTCGTTTGAAACCGTCCATCGCGCGTTGTCGCTGGCCCTGGTTGCGCCCGGAGTGCATCGACACCGAGCCCACGCCGGCGCGTTCGAGCCGCCGGTGGATCTTGTCCGCGCCGTGCTTCGTGCGGGAGAAGACCAGCACGCTGTCCATCTTCCCGTCCTTGAGCATGTGCAGCAGCAGGTCGATCTTCTGCTGCCTCGGGACGGCAAACCAATGTTGGGTGATCGTCTCGATGGGGTTGTGCGGCCGGCCGACCTGGATGGTGACCGGGTCCTTCAGTATGCCGCCGGCAAGCGTTTTTATCTCCGGCGATATCGTGGCTGAGAAGAGCAACGTCTGGCGCTTCCGGGGCACCGAGCGGACAATCCTTCGCACGTCGTTGATGAAGCCCATGTCGAGCATGCGATCCGCTTCGTCGAGGACCAGGACCTCGACGTGCTTGAGGTCAACCGTCCCTTGTCGCATATGATCCATCAGTCGCCCCGGGGTGGCCACGACGATATCCACGCCGCGACGCAGAGCGCTCAATTGTCCCTTGATCTTGACGCCGCCATAAATGGCGACGGGGCGCAGATGCACGAATCGACCATAGTCGAGGATGGCTCGTTCAATTTGGACCGCCAGCTCGCGTGTCGGGGTGAGAATGAGCGACCGGATCGTCTTCTTCTTGCCGGGCTCGCGCCGGCCGGCCAGCCGGTTCAGGATCGGCAGCACGAACGCGGCCGTCTTGCCTGTGCCGGTCTGGGCGCAACCGATGATGTCTCTGCCCTCCATGGCGGGGGGAATGGCTTCGGATTGAATGGGTGTCGGAATTGTAAAGCCGGTCGCAAGAATCCCCTGGACCAGCGGGTCGGTAAGACCAAAGGTCTTAAATGGCATTGTCGTATCCTAACTGTAGTGAGTTTGTGCACACCCCGCGAACACGCGGCGTGTGACGATTCGAGCCGGACAAGAGGACGGAGCCCCGGGAGCTTTGGGTGCAGCTCACGGCGGGTGCCCCTTGTACCGGGTGTTTACTTACGTGTGGTTTGCTTTTCGCGTCGCTGATTGATGATCTCCTCGGCCAGTTTGGCCGGGACCCGGGCGTAGCGGGACATTTCCATGGAGAAGGTCGCCATGCCCTTGCTCAGGCCGCGGACGACCGTCGCATAACCGAACATGCTGGCCAACGGGACTTCGGTCCGCACGATGGCACAGGTGTCCCGGGCTTCGGTTTCAAGGATGATGCCGCGGCGGCTGTTCAGATCGCCGACGATGGCGCCCTGGTACTCGCGAGGCATCTCGACCTCCACTTTCATGATCGGTTCCATCAGGCACGGCCGCGATTTGCGGAAGGCCTCGATGAAGGCATCGCGGGCCGCCGTGCGGAACGCCATCTCGCTGGAATCGACCGGATGGTAGGAGCCGTCGTCGAGGCACATCTTGCAGCCGACGACCTCGTAGCCCCCCAGCGGGCCCTTCTTCATCGCCGCCTGGAAGCCCTTGTTCACGGCGGGGATGTACTCGCTGGGGATGCGTCCGCTGGTGATATTGTCTTCGAACTCGTAGCTGGACTCGGCGTCTGTCGCAAGGGGAACCAACCGGCCGACCACGTGGGCGAACTGGCCGGCGCCGCCGGTCTGTTTTTTGTGGCGATAGTTGAACTTGGCTTCGGCGGTCGGGGCCTCGCGATAGCTCACGCTCGGCGCCCCGACGGTGACGTTGGCTTTGTACTCACGCCGCATCCGCTCGATGTAGATGTCGAGGTGCAGCTCGCCCATGCCCGCGATGACCGTCTCGCCCGTTTCCGGGTCCGTCGAGACGCGGAAGGTCGGGTCCTCCTTCATGAACCGGCTCAGCGCCTTGGCCATGCGCTCCTGGTCGGCGTTGCTGGCCGGGATGACGGACAGGCTGATGACCGGATCGGCCACGAAGATGCTCTCGAGCGAGTAGTTGATGCCTTCGCCGCAGAGCGTATCGCCGCTGGCGCAGTCCACGGCCAGCAGGGCGACGATATCGCCCGGGCCGGCGTCGGTGACTTCCTCGCGGTCGTTCGCGTGCATCCGCACGATCCGGCCGACGCGCAGTGTGCGGCCCGTGCGGGCGTTGCGATACTGGCCGCCCTTGAGCATTGTACCCTGGTACACGCGGGCGTAGCTGAGCTGCCCGAACGATTCATCGGTGATCTTAAAGACCATCGCGACCAGCGGGGCGTCCGGGTCGCCGGCCAGCGGCGTCTCCGAGCCTTCGTTGTTGTGGTCGCGAGCGAAGTACGAGCGGTCCAGCGGGCTGGGCAGGTAGTCGCAGACGGCATCCATCAGCGGCTGCACGCCCTTGTTCTTGAACGCCGAGCCCACCATCGTCGGCACGATGTCGCGATTGATCGTGGCCTCGCGAATCGTCCGGCGGATCATCTCGTTACTGACCGGCTGCTCTTCGAGAAGCAGCTCCATCATCTCGTCGTTGAACATGCTCAGGGCATCGAGCATGTCGTGCCGGGCCTTCTCAGCGGCGTCGGTCCATGCCTCCGGGATCGCCTTGCGTACCACCTTCTCGCCGCCGTCGCCTTCGAATGCGATGGCTTCCATCGTGACCAGGTCGATCACGCCTGCGAAGCTCTCGCCGGCGCCCATGGGAAACTGGATGGGCACCACGTTGAGCCCGAGCTTCTCGCGCAGGTCCCGCCGGACGCGCTCCGGGTCGGCGCCGACGCGGTCCAGCTTGTTAATGAACGCGATGCGCGGGACGCGGTAGCGTTTCATCTGTTGGTCGACGGTGAACGATTGGCTCTGCACGCCGCCAACGGCGCACAGGATCATGATCGCGCCATCGAGCACGCGCAGCGACCGCTCGACCTCGACGGTGAAGTCGACGTGTCCCGGCGTGTCGATCAGGTTGACGCTCTTGCCCTTCCAGTCAACCTGCGTGGCGGCCGAAGTGATTGTGATGCCGCGCTCCCGCTCGAGGTCCATGAAGTCCATGGTGGCCCCGCCTTTTTCGGCGTGGACCTCCTGCATGCGGTGAATGCGGCCGGCGTAATACAAGATGCGCTCGCTCAGGGTCGTCTTGCCCGAGTCGATATGCGCCGAGATACCGATGTTTCGAATCCTACTGATCTTTTCCATTCTTCTTCAACGTCATCATCTAAAAACAAGCATCCGTCCGGCTGCCGAACCATACAAGCGGTCGATTCTTTATGCTCACCCGCCCATCCGTTGGCGACTCTTCGTGAGTTCCGAACCCTACCGTGGAGTGCAGGGAATTGGCAGGCAGTTACCTCCCCCGTCGATCACCGGAAGCAATAAAACCTCTATTCTGACCAAAAATCGGCCAAAAGGCAAGAGGAATTTCCTTTCTTTTACGAAAATTCACCCTGCCGGTTCACTTTTACCCGCGCCGCTCTGCTTTTCGACCGTCGTCAAGCCCGAACACCTTGCCCCGCAGGAATGACAGAAACCGGCCTTGTGGCCTCGGGAGGAGGAGTTATAGGATGTTCCTGCCGGGGACCCGCCGGCCTATGTCCGTCAGTATCGAGAGACGTTCAGCTCCCCGGGCGTGCCTGTGACCAGGTAGACCACGCTTTCCGAGATGTTCGTCGCGCGGTCGGCGATTCGCTCGATATTATGGGCCGCCCAGATCAGGTAGGTGGCCCGCGTGATGACGACGGGTTTCTCGATCATTCGGCTCAGCAGGTCGTGATAGGTTCGGTCGTAGAGCCGGTCGACCTCATCGTCCTCGATGCAGATCTGCCGGGCCTTGTCGGCGTCTCTGTTGACGAAGGCTTCGAGACTGCGGCGCAGCATGCTGACCGCCTTCTCGGCCATCTGGGGCAAATAAATCAGCGGTCGAACCAATGGCTGGTCGCCGTGCAGCAGGGCGATCTTGCCGATGCCCTCAGCATAATCCCCGATCCGCTCGAGGTCACGAACGATGCTCAAGGTCGCGATGATCTCACGCAGATCGGAGGCCACCGGCTGCTGCAGCGCGATCAGGTCCACGCACTTGTCCTCCAGGGCCCAGCGCTGGGCATTGACCTTCGCGTCGTTGTCGACGACCTCTTTGGCCTCCTTCGCGTCCAGGGTCCTGAGCGCCTCGACGGAACGGTTGATCGCCTCGA
>CBFDDG010000455.1:0-4246 GCA_965603505.1 uncultured Phycisphaerae bacterium
TCGTGAACGCCGGCGCATCGTGCTCGCGCATCAGGTCCTTGAAGACCTTGGACAGAACAAACGCCTTCACCACAAATTCTCTGTCGGTCGCGAGCGTCGTGTGGGGAAGGGCCAGATACGCGTCGGTCCAGCGCTGCGCCGCCGTGACCACGTTGCGGTCCTCCCGAGCGGCCTGGATCCGCGGGGCGACATCATCGTATGAGACACTCGCGATTTCCAAGCCGAACTTCTTCCGCGCGACGTCGGGCGCTTCGGGCGAGTACTTGCCCCACGGCCCGCCCAATGCGACGATGCGCGCGCCGACGAAGTTCTTCAGTCCGTAGAGCGCCCGCAGCCGCCAGAGCAGCTCGGCGGACTTGTCCACGACGACGTCGTCCACATGCGCGCCGCCGTGATCGAGCCTGGAGTTCTGTCCCGGTTCGGGCCGGCCGGTCTTGAGGTAGCGGGTGCTGAGGGCCTCGTACCAGTAATAGGCGGGGCCGGAGCGGTGACGAACGAAAACGATCGTGTCCCGGTCCTTCTGCGGTGCGAAGCAGGCTTTGAGCAGATCGCCCCCGCCCGAAGCGGCATAGACCACGACCACATCGTACTGATTCTCGTGCGCGCGTGCGGCCTCGCCGGCGGACTTGACTTTGACGATGGGCCGGACCTTCACGGGAAAGCCCGCCTGCGAAGACAGCGCATGGAGTTCCTCCGTGATTTTCCGGGCCTCGGTGACGGCGGCTTCGTCGCTCTGGACGCCGCCCCACGACTTCCAGGACGTCGCCGGCCTGGGCTGGGCCACACGGTACATCAAAACGGGCTGCACGACCAGCGCCTTGCCCGTACACACGAATGGTCTGTTAGCGTCCCATTCATCACGGCCGGGCTCGCCCGCCGTCGAAGCGTTCAGGCCCAGGACGCCGCCGGCGACGCTCGCCGTGGTCAGGCCGATGAATTCCCTGCGATTGAAGTGACTGGATGACATGGCGATCTCCTGCATTCGTTCCGGGTCCCCCAAACGCGAAATAGGGCATTTGGGGGCCCCCATAACCGTCACACGCATCGGGCCAGTCTACCCGAGACGCCCGTGACTCTCAAGACCGTTGACCGGCGTGAGAAGAACGATCTTCCAGCGTGCTCGGCCTCAAAACTACGTAGTTTCCACACTTGACTGGGCCCGCCGGCATAGGGTATATTGGAGATAGTATCGCGGGTCATACGGCAGCTCATCACACAACTCGTGCAGGAGGACCGCCATGAAAGCGCTCAAAGCCATCGGGATGAACCGTAGCCTCCTTCTTCTCGGTTTACTCATCGCAGTGCAGACCGCCGGGACTGCCTTTTCGGCTGATGTCGGGCCGAACGCCCCGCCGATCGAGATTACCATTCTCTACGACAATTATCTCCTGTGCGAGGAATGTCGGGCCGACTGGGGGTTTTCCTGCCTGATTGCCGGCACGGAAAAGACGATCCTCTTCGATGCGGGCGCCTATGGCAACATTCTGCTCGGCAACATGGACACGCTTGAGGTCGATGCGGAGGATGTCGATCTCATGGCGATCTCGCACAATCATGGGGACCATACGGGCGACTGGCAACAAGCCGGCGGCGTGCTCTCCTTCCTGGCGAGACACAACGACGTGCTGGTCTACCTGCCCCCTTCCGTCCCCGCCGGGCCAATCCAAATCCTCGAGGCGGCCGGCGCACGCACGGAGACGGTGAGCGAGTCCATGGAACTGTGTGAACGCGTCCACCTGACCGGCCCGATGACCGGCACGGCGGTCGAGCAGTCGCTCGTCCTGGACACGCCCAAGGGCCTCGTCGTCATCACGGGCTGCGCCCACCAGGGCGTCGTTCAGGCCGTCAGCAAGGCCAAGCAGATGCTGGGCAAAGACGTGTACCTCGTCCTCGGCGGATTTCATCTTCTGAATATGTCGGACTCTCAGGTGCGGGACATCATTCAGCAATTCCGGGACCTGGGCGTCCAGAAGGCCGGTCCCAGCCACTGCACCGGTCCGAGGGCTATTGAGCTGTTCCGCCAGGCTTATGGTGCGGACTTCGTTCCGGTCGGCGTCGGCCGGATCAGTATGCCGGTCGAATGTGACTTCACCGGTGACTGGAAAGTTGATATCGAGGATCTCATACTACTCATCGAGCACTGGGGCCAGGACGACCCGGCCTTTGACATTGCCCCGCCCCTCTTCGGCGATGGTATTGTGGATGTTCGAGACCTTGAGGTCCTGATGAGCTACTGGGGACAAGAAATGGAGGATCCTTCGTTGATAGCACATTGGGCTCTGGATGAAGATCAAGGCACTATTGCATACGATAGCGCCGGCCAGAACGATGCCTTTCTTGTAGGCAGCCCCGCCTGGCAGCCGGATGCCGGGAAAGTCGGTGGTGCTCTGGCGTTTGACGGTGCCGATGACTGCGCTTTTGCCGAACTCGGCTTGAATCCGGCACGTGGACCCTTCAGTGTCTTTGCCTGGGTTAAGAACGGTGTCCCGGGACAGGTACTGATTTCTCAGTTGAATGGAACCAACTGGCTGCGAGCAGATCCAGCTTCGGGCTGCCTGATGACAGAGTTGTGCGCGTCGGGCCGGGGCGCAGGTCCTTTGCAGTCCGAGATAGTGGTTACCGATGGCGCATGGCATCGCATTGGCTTCGTCTGGGATGGGGGCCATAGGTCACTCTACGTAGACGGCATCCTTGTAGCTGAGGACACACAGCAAGGATTGAACAGTTCCGTCGGTGGCTTGAACATAGGTTGTGGAAGCAACGCAGCAGCAGGCACGTTCTTCTCCGGCCTGATTGACGATGTCCGCATTTACAACAAGGCGCTGAGCGCAGGTCAAATCGAGGTTACGGCGCGTTAGGGAATCTCTTTTGAAAAGGGTGTTAAGATGAAGAATACAATTCTACTGGTATTGGTTCTGGCATTGGGTCCGGCTTCCGCGAGTCTGGCGGCAGGGGACACGTGGACGTACAAAACTGATATGCCTACCGCAAGAGTATTTGTTGGCGGATGTGTCTTAGATGGAAAGATCTACATCATCAGTGGAGCCCCGAGTGCATCATCCTTAACACGGGCGGTAGAAATGTATGATCCAATTGCCGATACGTGGACCCGCATGGCTAATATGCCATCAGCACGGTGTTATTCTGCAACCTGCATTTTTGACGGCAATATCTATGTATTTGGAGGAACCAGCCCCAGTATGTGGACTTCGGCCACGAAGAACGTCTATGTATATAATCCAGAAGCAGATACCTGGGCTCAGAAAGCTAATATGCCATATGCAAATTCAGGTTGTGGTATTGCTGTTGTCGATGGCTTAATTTATCTGATAGGTGGGGCGCTCAGCGAGTCAAGTCCAGCAGTTCCAACTGTAATGGCCTACAACCCTGTTACAGAATCATGGACACAGAAGGCCGATATGCCGACAGCTCGATCCAATCTTTCTGCCTGTGTCTTGGATGGAAAGATATATGCTATTGGAGGTGCAAAGGAGTGGCGAGTATCTTCTTATAAGCAGATGGAACTCTATGATCCGTCAACGAATACATGGACTCGTAAGTCAGACATGCCAACGCAACGCTTCAGTTTGGGTACTTGTGTCGTGGGTGGGAAAATCTTTGCAATTGGTGGTAATTTAGCTTTGGATGCTGCCAGGACAACTAACGAAGTTTATGATCCCATTACGGATACATGGGCCACAAAATCTCCAATGCAGCAAAAACGATACGGGCTCTTTGTAGGTTCGGTTGGAAATAAGATATATGCAATTGGTGGATCTGTGCCTGGGATACTTTCGACAGTTGAAGAATACGACACCGGACTTACCGTTCCATCCCCTGACTTCAATGGCGACGGTGTGATCGACATCCAGGATCTGATCGTTCTGATTGAACACTGGGAGCAGGCCGATCTGATGTGCGACATTGCTCCTCCGCCTTTCGGCGACGGCACAGTGGACGTGCAGGATCTGGAAACGCTCATGGCGTACTGGGGCCAGGAGATCCCCGACCCCACGCTTGTCGCGCACTGGAAGCTGGATGAGACCGAAGGGACCATCGCCTCCGACAGCGCCGGGGACAACGACGGCACAGTAGTCGGTGCTCCGCTCTGGCAGTCGACCGGAGGTGAGCTCAGCGGCGCCCTGGAGTTGGACGGCGTGTTTGACCACGTGGAAACGGGATTCGCTGTCGACCCAGCCGCCGGTCCATTCAGCGTCTTTGCCTGGGTCAAGGGCGGTGCGCCGGG
>CBFDDG010000456.1:0-4211 GCA_965603505.1 uncultured Phycisphaerae bacterium
AGGATTTGGCAGATGATAGTTTCCCAGTATGACCAGATGTGTTGACATTACACACAGTATCGGCAATATAGGCAAGCATGGTTTACGTGCGATTCCAGCCCAAAATGCCGTGGATGCCGAAACCGGCTCGCTGTCAGTTTCATGCCGCGAGAAGGCATCTGCGGTCCGCTCTGCCATCGCTGCAGACCGCCCCCATGCGTCCGGCGCGGCGGCGACGACAAATCGCTGTAACATCTTGTGCAGAAATAAGATAGAACGGGCTTCGATGCGTGGCGGCGACGCGCGACACATTCTTCCCCGCGTCCCTGCTTCGCCGCTCGGCCCGGCTCAAGAACACCCAAGCCGCAGCGCAACAGTGGGGATTCTATTTCTCCATGGCCACCGACAGGGTTATAGGACGCGCATCAGGCGTGCGGCTGAGGCAAACGACGGCCCCCTGCCCCGGCTCGGCGAGCTGTACGTACCAGACGATGGAAAGAAGGTGGCATTTCACCACGGACTTGATATGCTCAGAATCGTGTCTTCCGCTGGAGGGCAAGGGCTGGCGCTTGATACTCGTACGGAGGCTTTCGCTGATGAGTCAAATCGCTTGGACGAAGAGGCAGTTCATCCTGTCGATTCTGGTTGTGTTGCTCGTTTTGGCTCCCTCCTTGCGGGGGGAGAATTGGCCGTGTTTCCGCGGGCCGGGGCGGCAGGGAATGTCGCAGGAAAAGGGCGTGCCGACGGAGTGGAGCGCCACGTCGAACGTCCGCTGGAAGACGGAGATCCCCGGCGTGGGATGGTCGTCGCCCGTCGTGTTCGCGGACCGGATCTTCGTGACCACCGCCACCGAGGGCGGCGAATCGCTGCATCTGATCCGGCTTGACCGGCGTAGTGGAGAAGTCGTCTGGGACAGGGAAATCGCACGGCAGGAAGCGGGCCACAAGCAGCGGTTCAACTCGTACGCCAGCTCGACCCCCGCCACCGACGGCGAGCGGATCTATGCAATCGCCTGTGACGGCCGAATCATGGCGATCGATATGGACGGCAAGATCGAGTGGACGAACGAAGAGTTCGACTACTACAGCGAGCATGGGCTGGCCATCTCGCCCGTCCTCTACGAGGACCTCGTCATCGTCGCGTTCGACTGGAGCGGCCGGCCGCCTGATAGCAAACTTGGCTGGCAGACCGCCTGGGACAAGGCCGTGATCCTCGCCGTGGACAAGAACACGGGCAAGACGCGATGGCGAGGCCGCCGCGGCAGTTCGCGAATCGCACACGTGGTCCCGCAGATCGCCAAGGTGAACGGACAGGACCAGCTCATCAGTGGGGCCGGCGACGTCATCCAGGGATTCGACCCCAAGACGGGCCAGCGACTGTGGACCGTGACCAGCGCCGGCGAGGGCGTCGTGCCATCCGTCGTCGTCGGCGACGGCCTGGCGTTCACCGCCTCCGGGTTCGGCGATTCGACCATTCGCGCGGTCCGCATCGACGGCCGGGGCGATGTGACAAAGACCCATATCGCCTGGGAATCGAAGGACGACGTTCCCCACGTGCCGTCAATGCTCTACGTTTCGCCCCACCTCTATTCAGTCACCGAAGGCGGCATCGCCAAGTGCTTCAAGGGCGCCACGGGCGAAGTCCTCTGGCGGGAGCGGCTGGGGGGCAAGGTCTCCACCTCGCCCATCTGGGCGGATGGCAAGATCTACTTCGTATCCGAAAAGGGCGAAACGACGATCGTTGAGGATGGGCCGCAGTTCAAGGTCGTCGCCAAGAACGACCTTGATGAGAAATGCTGCGCGAGTCTCGCGATCTCGCAGGGCAACATCTTCATCCGGGCAGAGAAGAACCTCTACTGCATCGGAGAATAACGAAACCCCGTAGGGGCGGGCACTACTCGCGTGTAGAGATGTATGGCTGGTCGGCCTCCGCCGGGGCTGTCGGAGTGGCCATCGTGACCGGCATCTGAACGGCGATCCTGGCGGGATCTCGAATCACGCGTCCCAGTCTCTCCTTCGTTATCCGTACAGGCTCGGACACGAGTTCAGGGACGCTGTAGGTCCACAGACAGGAATCATAATAGGTCGGGTCCTTCTGGGGCAGGACGAACGGCCTGTGGACTTTGCCGTCCGGATCGACGTAGCTGATGTGGGTCCGGGTGAAGACCCCGCTGCCCCGCTTGCTGCTGAAGGCGATCCATCGGCTGTTGCTGGACCAACTGTGCCAACTCTCACTGGCCTCGCTGTTGATCCCGAGCCGTCGATACTCGTAACGGCCGGTCTGCTCGGCCGCCTCCAGATCCACCAGGTACAGATCGCTGCTCTGTTGATAGACGGGGAAACAGCCGTAGTCGCACATGGAGAACAACAGCCAACGCCCGTCCGGGCTGACACGCGGCAGGAGGATGCTCTTGCCCGTATCCTGAGCCGAAAGGACCGTCTCCAGCGGGCCCCACGCGTCCCGGTCCACGTCATACCCGATCCGGACCAGATCATATCGAATCTCGTCGTAGTCCTTGGGGATTGCACTGCGGTTCGACCAGGTCAGCGGCGCACTGCAGAAATACAGGAACCGACCGTCGGGAGACCACGTGGGATAGGTTTCGAGTCGATCCTTCCTGGCGATCTCCGGCGCGGTCTTGACCGTCTGCGAGTCAACAACATAATAGGCCAGCAGGGAATCGAGGTCCATCACGTCGCGAACCTCATCGCCGGCCGCATGGAGAAACATCACCACTTTGTTGCTGGAGTACGTCACGAGCTTGCCGCTCGGGTGCCACGAGCTGTACCCGAACTTCGTCCCCACCTTGCGGGCCACGCCGTCGTCGACAACGATCGCCGAACTCGTATATTGGGGGCTGCGCGTGCTGATCAGCATCGTCTCAGTACGATTGTTGCAAAACGTGTGGCAGTTGACGCATCCGCCGGCGAAGTAATCACTGGTAAGGATGCGAGACTCGTCGTAATCGCGCAAATCACGCTGATAGATGCCCATCCCGCGCCACGCGGCGTGGACCGGATGAATCCTCCGGTAGACGAGATAATTGTCGATCTCCTCCTCAGCGACCGTACAGCGAAACGTGTCGAATTGTAGCCATTGCCGGCCTTTGCCAACCGTCGGAGAAGCGACTTCGGATTCCACAAAGACGTCGAACTCCACCGGCTGGCCGCGATTAGCCGCGAGCAGCCGGCGCCATAGCCTCCGGGGAATGGCGATCGTCGCGGATCGGCTCATGACCTCGATGGGATGGCCCTGCTGAGATCGAATCCGCACGAAGTAGCGCGATCCATTCTCCTCGACGAGAAAGTTCGGAGGCGCGATATTTGGCGGAATGACGGCATCGACACAGTCAGGACGAATCTTCGCGGGGCGACCTGCCGGGACGGCCTTACCGACGATGGCCGCAGAGTCGGAGGCACCCAGCAACAGAAGGAGGCGCCCGGCCGACAACAAGAAGATCGCCGGCGCGAACAGCAACAGAACATATCGAGAACGTTTAGTCATCTTGGCATCGGTCAGTTTGCATAGATATAATGGAAGAGATAGCTGCCCCAATAGTCCTTGGCCAGTTCGTTGAACGCAGCGTCCTTGTTCCGATTGTACCGGTTGAATACGCTGCTGAAATGCTCGATGCGTCGCTGCGCCTCGGGACTGATCGTGAAACCGGCGAGAGGGACCGGCTTCTTCGTTCCGTAAGCGTAAATCACGATGGCCTCCTGGTACAGCGGCGGGATCTCAGTGTAGCCAAATTCACCGAGGCGTCCGATGTTCTGGACGAATTTCCCCAACTGCTTGTTCAGCATATACCAAGCCATCAGGTACTCAAACGCCATCCGGTTGCCGCTGTTCTGCTCCACGAGGGCCGATAGGACCGGCTCTTTCGTATAGAACAGGGTCATCTGGTCTTTCGTCAAAGATCGCGCCCGCAAGGATTGAATCTCCGAATCCGCAGAAAGATTCGGGTCCGAGTCGAGACGCGCGAGGTATGCATCAGCCCAGTCGTTGTGAAAGAGAGTCTTGCCTAGCGCTCCGAGGTAGATGCGAGCGGTGTCCGTCTCGCCCTTGACCATACTGACCATCGCCAGGCGTTTCAGAATCATGGGATGCTCGCCGAACATGGCCATGCACTCGGTCAGGTTCTTCTCGGCTATATTCATCAGGCCCAGGTCGATCAGCGTGTCAAACTTGTGCCAGTGCCAGAGGACCCGGTCGTCGCCGGTCAGCAGCAGCGC
>CBFDDG010000457.1:0-4208 GCA_965603505.1 uncultured Phycisphaerae bacterium
ACCAGGAAATCACCATTGGGCAGGTGAATCGAAGACGGCATGATCGAGTAGCCGCTGGGAGGTTCCGGCCCGATCCAGGCAAACTGGTTCCAGTATTTGCCTCCGGTTCGCGTCCGAGCGGAAAATGGCCGGCCCTCACGATCATTGGTCTTTTGTGCCGTGAGAAAGAGCACCAGGTCTCTTGGGCCGAGCACCTGATAATCGGTACGGGCACGCAGATGCAGGTCGGCAAACGGCAGACGAAACGGCCCTGCCCAGGTTCGGCCCCTGTCCAGTGAAATAAAGGCCTTATCGCCGCGCGCGTTCAGCGCAAAGCCCGACGCATCAAATTCCAGGTCCATGGGGAATCGCTGCAATTCTCCCTCAGGATAGCCGGCTTCACAAACCGACCAGGTCTCGCCGCCGTCCAGACTTCGCGCAAGCATGCTGCTCCGCGGACGGTCAGTATCGATCTGATGCAGACCTTGTTTCTCCGGCGGCGCGAGATAGCCGAGGCTGAAACCTACGAGGATTTCGTTGCCCCAGTGCCAGACGCCATTGTTGGCCGGCCATCCGGCGAACCGGCCGGCTTCGTGAAACACCTTCACGTGCCGGACATCTTCGATGACAACCACTTCATCTTTTGCCGATGAGACGATTGGAGACATCAGGACTATCGTTAAGGCGATGCCGAAGCATATATGTCTGGGATCACTGGCCATGAGCGTGCATTTCCTCTTATCCAAATGTTAATGCCGACAGGTTGACCAAACAAACATCGCGATGTTTGTTTGACCGATTGTTCTTCCTGTTTTCTTCGGGCTGCGTCTCTCAATTCGTGTGATGGCGGCCCTACGACTACTAACTGTTCTATTTGGCCGCTACGCAATCCTCATTCAGGGTCTTACCATCGACGCTGTAATGTCGGAAAGTCAGTGTCGGCTTGCCCTGCGGGCGGTCGACTGCTACCGCGAGAAATCCCCCTGTCACATTCAGGTACTGATGCTCGGGATATCTCTTGTCATTGCTCCAGCCGCCGGCATGTTCGTTGCTGGCCGGCCCGCAGGAGTACTCACGGACCCCCGTTTTCGCGTCCACCGAAACGTATTGCCAGTGACGGTCGCCGCAGATGACATACGTATTTCTCTGTTGTGAGATGAACTGCCTCAACTCATCACCCTCATGCGCAAATCCGGCGTTGGCATGGTTATCGTTCTTGTTGGTTCTATCGGGCCCGACAAGCGGAGTAGGGCTTATCAGGATACGGAATGTGGCGTCGGACTGCCCAACGGTCCGTTTGAACCATGCCTTCTGCTCCTCGCCCCAGATTGTCTTGGCGGGTCCATCGGGCATGGTGTTGGGACTGCGGAAGTCACGCCCTTCGACCAGCCAAATCTGCAGATCCTTGCCCCAGCGAAACGTTCGATAGGTTCGCCTGCCCATGGGCACCTGCTCCAGGAACACGGCCTGCCCCTGCTTGAATGTGAAATCACCCATGAAGTTGCTTTCCATGTTCGGCCAGCAATCGTTCCTCCACGTGTCGTGGTCGTCCTTGATGAAGTAGCTCCCCACCCGACGATGGAACTCGACATTGGTGGCCAGGCTGTACATTCTCTGCCAGTGCCACCGGGCCAGTTCCATTGTCTTGGCCAGCTTGTCGTAATAGAGTATGTCGCCGGTATGGACAAAGAAGTCCGGATCGAGCTTCAGCATTTGCGCGTATATCTTGTAGCCGCCGCCGGGCACATCCTGGTCCGGATACGCCTGGCCGGTCGAGACGGTGAAGACAACCCGTTCTGCTTGGTCCGGACGCGGTGCCGTGCGAAACGTCGCTTCGACGACCTGTCCATCCCCCTGGCTCCCCGCCCTGCTCTCGATGCGCACTTGGTGGAGTGTGTTCGCGGCGAGACCGCTCAGCTCGAACTGGCGCGTGAAGTCCCGTTCCGGATCGACAGGATGCCAGGATGTGACTTTCCAGTCGGAAGCTCCCGTGGCTTTGTACCGCACCCTGACTTGGCCCGGCGCTCCCGGGACAGCGCCCTCTATCGCCTCAATTGTTGAGTTCTCCGGAAACGTGACAACGGGCTTCCTGTCGGGCCGCCCTTGGCCTCTTCCGCCGAGCTTTCCGGTCTTCGGGTCCAGATATTGAACCTCCGGCATGGGAGCCTCGGCGCCGACGCGCTGTGCCGAGCGGGTCAGACGAGTCCACACTATTACTGAATTGTGCGTCACCTCACCGATCTTAATGCCAGTGGCCTGATGGGGAGTGCCTGAGAAGCCACGGCTGCAGCCACAGATCGTGAGAAGAATGCCTGTCATTATCATCTTCTTGACGGAATTGAAAACCATAGAGATGTCCTTTCTCAGCAACGACCTACACGAAACGATGTCCTGCGAGACAGGATCTTGATGTTACACCGATCAAGAATCTCTGTCCTGCATACTGATATTCGACTCTATTTCCGACCGGTCATGCGCAAGAGCCGGGCCTTAAGATCTGCTTTCACCTCCGCGTAGCGAGCGTCGCGTGACAGGTTAGTCCATTCGTACGGATCGCTGTCGTGGTCATACAACTCCTCGCTTCCGTTGTTGTAAAGGATATAGCGCCAGCGCCGGGTCCGCACAGAGTAATGATGCTGGTCCGGCCGTTCACTCGGCCGCTGGTCGGCCTTGATGACGGTCAACGCCGCATCCGGGCCATCCCACCGGTCAGTCTTTGGCTCGACGAGCAGCGGCTTCAGACTGTACCCATCCAGACGGGCGCCTTTGGCATTCTTTCGTGTGTCACCTTGCAGCCCGCATAGATCGGCCAATGTCGGATAGATGTCTATCAATGATACGGGGCGTTCGACTACCGCACCTGCCTTCGCAACGCCCGGCGCGCGGATAATCAGCGGGACCCGCCCGCTTTCTTCCCACAGCGAGTTCTTGAACAGGTAATCCTTCTCGCCCATGTTATAGCCGTGATCGCTCGTCACCAGGATGATCGTATTGTCCCGCAAGCCGCTGCGATCGACGGCGTCCACGACCTTGCCGATCTGCTCGTCCACAAAAGCGACGCAGGCCAGGTAAGCCTGGATATAGGCTCGCAGGCCCTCTTCCAGCGTGGGATAGGACTCTTTCAGCAGTCTAAAATGCCGTGGGCCTTTCCTCTCCGGACCAAAGACATCTTTGTAGTGTGTATCCGCTGCATCGCCTGCCCGTATGACCGGCAATTTGATACCCTCGCGAGGGAACATATCGAAGAATCGCTTGGGTGCGTAGAGAGGCGTGTGGGGGCGGATGAAGCCCACGCCCAGAAAGAACGGCCTGTCCGGCTCTCGCTCTGAAATCGCGCTGATTCTCTCGACCGCCCACTTCGCGCACCGCTCGTCCGGCAGCAGATCGCGGTTGTCCTCGCTCACATAGCGTAACGGCTTGATCGCCTTCCAATTCGGATTCTCATACCAGCCGGCCGCCCCCGGTCCTGTGGCTGTCTTGTCCACGTGAGGGACATCCGACAGCGGGGCAAACGAACCGTCCACCGATCCAATCGAGCGGAAGGGTTCCGGCACGGACGGATGGCCGACGAACTCCTTGCCGTCATAGGCGAAAGGGCCGTAGTTGGCGCGATGTCCGAACTCCTCCCAAACGTGCGGGCGGTAGTTGTGCAGGAGCTTGCCCGTGCCCATCGTGCGATAGCCATTCTCCCGGAAATACTCCGGGATCGTCTTCGAGTTGATGAGCACCTCGTTCTCAAACCATTTGCCGAAGTGGATCAGTTTGGAAGTGTGAGGGTAGATGCCCGTGAAAAGGCTCCCGCGCGAAGGCGCGCAGATGGGGTTGTTGCTGTAGGCCCGCCGAAACGAAACGCCCTCGGCCGCCAGTTTCGCCAGATGCGGCGTCTTGGCCTGCGGATGTCCCCCCATACCGGTGACGTAATCATTGAGATCGTCGATCACGATCATCACGACATTGGGCTTGCGTCCTCGATCGCCGGCACATTTGGCTAACGTCCCCGGCAGTCCCAGCGTTGCCCCGATCCCAATTGCAAGATCAAGAAAATCCCGCCTCGATAACTCTTTCACTTGTAGCCTCCGATCCGGTCGTCTGATCCACACCCAACACGCTCATTTCCCGGCTTCCACCAGTTCCCGTTCGCCAACATTTGCAGGAGTGGCCCTGCAATCCTGGGATACGCCCCACGGTCAGGAGCTACTCCTCACAGGCCAAAGGACCTTGTACTCTGC
>CBFDDG010000458.1:0-4205 GCA_965603505.1 uncultured Phycisphaerae bacterium
CGGGTCAGGTTCTGGATGCCCTGCTCGGTCTTGAAGTGGTACTGCACCCAGAAGTACTCGCCCTTGGCGTTGTACCACTTGAACGTATGGCTGCTGTAGCCGTTCATGTGGCGGTACGTCTTGGGCGTGCCCCGGTCTGAGAACAGAACGGTGACCTGGTGGATCGACTCGGGCGTCAGCGAGAGGAAATCCCAGAACATGTTCGCGTTCTTGGTGTTGGTAGCCGGATCGCGTTTCTGGGTGTGGATGAAGTCGGGGAACTTGAGTGGGTCGCGGATGAAGAAAACGGGGGTGTTGTTCCCCGTCATGTCGTAGTTCCCTTCCTCGGTGTAGAACTTCACCGCAAACCCGCGCGGGTCGCGCTCGGCGTCGGCCGAGCCCTTCTCGCCGCCGACGGTCGAGAAGCGCACGAAGACCTCGGTGCGCTTGCCGATCTCGGATAGGAATTTGGCCCGCGTGTGTTTCGTCACGTCGTGCGTGACCTCGAAGTGGCCATACGCGCCCGCTCCCTTGGCGTGGACGACGCGCTCGGGGATGCGTTCGCGATTGAAGTGGGCCAGTTTCTCCATCAGATGAACGTCCTGCATGAGGGCCGGCCCGGGAGCCCCGGCAGTCATGGTGTTTTGGTCGTCGGCGACCGGTTGCCCGGAAGCGGTAGTCAGCTTCTTCCTGTCCTCGGCCATTTGAGACCTCCTTTGACTCTATGTTCTTAGCCCAATCAGAACTCTGAGACCTGCCTGTGTGACTATGTCACAGGTCGACCAGTCAACGGGGGGAAGCGAAGACACTCCATATCTTCTCCCTTCTTCCTCGGCTAGCCCGGACCCGTCGGTACTCTAGCACAACCCTCCGGTGGTTCGCAAGAGCACCTCAGGAGGAGTTGCGGCGGGGCAGGAACCTCTCTCCGCCCGGGCTCATGCTACGGACGCGTTCTCGTCCTTCGCGGGTGCGGCAGAGCTCCATGAATAATTGTCCCTGGTTTCCGAAAGAAGGGCAGTTGGTCACGTCCTCATGGCTCAATCGCTATGCCGTGTGTCCGCGGAATAAATGAGCTGGCCTGAACACCAGGCAATCCCCATGTATGTCTCCTCGGCCCCTGACATCTTCTCGACTGACTCGACGCGCTGGTCGGATCCCGTGCGGTAGCGGCGCTCAAACTCCAGTGCCCATGCGGCCGCCTGATCCGCTGACTCTGCGTAGACCCGGTAGGATCGATAGTACCCGTATGGCCCTTCCGTTCGGTCATCGCCTTGCAGAGGCAGACCTTCATCCTGCGGATCAGTAATGACACCCTCGATCAGTACGTAGTGGTCCACAGCAGACGAGGACCGGTTTCCTTCCAGTCTTCGGACGATCGCGAACACGTCTTCGGTGAAGGTCCCCGCACCGAAGATGCGTTCAATGAGCCCCCTAGCCTGTTCCGCAAGCCCATTCCCCTCGGCGTAGGACAGTGCCGCTTGGGCGGCCGCGGCACGTGCGTCCGGCTCGTCTTCACGGCATGCCATGTCGAACGACAGTTCACACTCTTTCCAGCCTTCCGATGCGCGACCGCCGACTTCTGCTAGAAACGCACGCCCCATAGCACTGCGCCAATCGTTCGGTGCAATCCTGGCCAACTCCTCGGCGCATTCCCGGGCCTTCTCGTGGTCGGGGGATGGCCGGCGTAGCGCCGTTATTAACCAGTTGTAATACAGATCTGCCGATTCAGCGTCCAGCCGTTTGCCGTGCTCGTAAGCTTCGTATGCTTGGTCATGGTTCCCCTGGTCGCTTTCGACGATCGCGAGCGATACCCACTCGACGGCGTCATCGGGCTTGAGCGCAAGGTAACGACGATACGCCTGCGCTGCCTCGCCCAGTCGGCCGATTTCCCTCAGGCAAGCCGCTCGCCCTCTATGGCTCGGTGCCAAGCCCGGCTCCCGTTCTACTGCCGCGTCGTGAGCCGCGAGCGCCTCTTCATAGCGTTCAGCGCGCTCAAGCACGGCCGCCAGGTTGTACCTTGGAACGTGACTATGCGGATCAATGTCGCAAAGGTGCCGCAAGGCCGTTTCGGCGAACTCGTCATGCTCTTCTATTTCGGATAGTTGAATGCCAAGGGCAAGCACCGACTCCCGGTCACCCCTACAACGATCCAGGACATCACGGAGGACGGCATACGCCGTTTCCTCGTCGCCTTCCGACTGCATGGCGCAGACGACCTCGACCGCTAACGCCCTGCCCAGGTCCCGCGGGCAGAGCCCGTCTGTGTCGATGTTTCGCAGGCGCCCGAAAGCCGCCTCCCAGTGACCGGAATGGACGAGAGAGATGACCTCCCGCAACGACTTGTCCGCGGCTTCATCACCCATTGCACGGATCCTCGGCTGCGCCCTCAGGAATGGGCGCGGGGGCTGCCTCTACTCCGTTCTCAGTGAGCGCGCGCTCGCGGGCCGACATCCACGATCTTGCCCGGGTTCAGGACGTTGTTGGGATCCAGCGCGAGTTTGATCGACCGCATCATCTCCAGATGCGCCGCGGAGCAGACCAGCGGCAGGTGCCGCTTGCGCTTGTGGCCGATGCCGTGCTCGCCGCTGATCGTTCCGCCCAGGCTTGACGTAAGCTTGTAGATATCCACCAGGAGGCGTTCGAGTGTGTCATGCCACCGTTGGAGCGTCCACTGCGGGTTCATGACCGGGGTGGCGTGCAGGTTTCCGTCGCCGGCGTGACCGTAGCACGGAATCTGCACGTCGTATTGCTTCGAGAGCTCTTCAAGCCCTGCCACCATCTCCGGGATCTTGCTGATCGGGACGACGATGTCCTCCAGACTCTGATGCGGGCTGATGACCTTGAACGCCTCGGCGACGTTCCGCCTGACTTTCCAGAACCGCTCGCTCTTCGAGGGCGTATCTGCAACGAGCACGTCAATGGCGCCCGCGTTCAGGCAGAACTCGCCAATGGCTTCGTATTCGCGCCGCACCTGCTCAGCGCTCGAGCCGTCCAGCGAGATCAGCAGCAGAGCGCCGGCCTGCTTGTAGGGGATTGTCTCGTTGAGATGCTCGCATGTCGTCTGGACGGACGCACGGTCCATGAATTCGATCGCCGCCGGGATGATGCCGCCGGATGTCATGATCTTCGGGACGACGTCGATGGCCGCGCGCGGCGTCTCGAACAGGACCAGCAGATCGGCGCCGGCCTTCGGCAGCGGCATGAGCTTGAGCGTGATCTTGGTGAAGATCGCCAGCGTGCCCTCGGAACCGATCATGAGCTGGATCAGGCTGTAGCCGGTGACGTCCTTGACCCGTTTGCCGCCGAGCTGAACGACGTCGCCGGTCGGTGTGACCAGCTCGAGCCCGGTGACGTAGCGGCTGGTGACGCCATACTTGATGGCCTTGCCCCCGCCGGCGTTTTCGGCCACGTTGCCGGCGATGCAGCAGGTCTCCAGGCTCATGGGATAGCCGGCGTAGAACAGGCCGTCGGCGCGGACCAGGTCGTTGATGTCGTTGGTGATCATTCCCGGCTCGACGGTGATCATCATGTTCGCTTTGTCGTAGTCGACGACGCGGGTCATCCGGTCACACAGCAGGACAATCCCGCCCATGATCGGAACCGCCCCGCCCGACAATCCGCTGCCGGCGCCACGCGGGGTCACCGGGATGCGCTCGCGGTTGGCGAGCTTCATGATGTCGGCGATCTGTTGCGGCGTGTCCGGCCTGACCACGCATTCGGGCATGTGGGCGTACTGTGGCTCGGCAACCTCATCGTGCGAATACGGCTCAAGCCGCTCGGCGTCGCCGTAGATGACATACTTCTCGCCCACGATCGCGATCAGCCGTTCGACAACAGCCGGCGTAACAGCGTTATATGTGAACCGCTCGGTCATTCTGCCGATCCCTGAACGCCAGCGCGCTGCCCGCGCTGCTCGGCCAGGCGCCCATATAGCGCTTCCAAATCATCGACCATCCGTCGCCAGTCGAAGCGCTCCAGGCAGGCCGCGCGGCCGGCCTGGCCCATGCGGGCGCGGGTATCGGCGTCGGCGGCCAGCTCGAGCAAGGCCGTTGTGAAATCCGCCGTGTCATTCAACGCGACGAGCCGGCCGGTCTGACCGTCCGTGATCACTTCCGGCGTGCCGTCGATGTTGAAGGCGACAGCCGGCACGCGCATCAAAGCAGCCTGCACGACCGTCCGCGGAAGCCCTTCCCACTGCGACGTATGCGCCAGGACGTCGAAGCCGG
>CBFDDG010000459.1:0-4203 GCA_965603505.1 uncultured Phycisphaerae bacterium
GGAGGGCTGTTGGCCACAATCGTTCCCTCTTGCGCGTCCAACCGGTAAATCATGATCTTGTCGATTCCCAGGTCGGCAACGTAGGCAAAGCAGTTGTCCGGACTGACGTTGATCGAATGAGCGTGGGGCCCCTTCTGGCGTTCGGGATTCACGCTGGAGCCCTCGTGCTGCACGAAACCGGTCGGCTCTGCGAGGCTGCCGTCCGGCCGGATCGGTATCACGGAGGCACTCCCACTACCATAGTTGGCGACGAGCACGTTTCGGCCCGTGCGGTCGATGCTGAGGTGGCACGGCCCCGCCCCGCCCGAAGGTTGCTGATTGAGAAGCCTGAGGTCTCCCGTATCGGGGTCGATCGCGTACGCGCCGACACTGCCGTCTCTGCCGCTCTCGCTGACGGCATACAGAAACCTGCCGGTGGGATGGATCTCGATAAACGACGGGCTCTTCGCCTTGGCCGCAAGAGCCGGATCGGAGAGCTTTCCCGTTTCGAGGTCAAGCCCACTTCGGTAGATCCCTTTACCCGAACCGGCTCCCGACGTGTAAATCCCCAGGTAGACCTGAAGCGACTCGGCAGAGACCGTTGACAACGCCGCTAACGAGAAAACGCCCGTAACGAAGACTCTCACACCCATGCTCAGTCACCTCCGGTGTCCGTCCGTATCCGATCCGTCTGGAATCACGGGAAGCCCCATGAGGCCAGACACACATGTTAACCTCGAAGACTTTCCCGTTCAAGTGCATTTGGAGCACCTCAACGAATGGGGTGTACGACAAGATCGTGGCAAACGCCCCGGATGTCATTGCGAGCCAGCCGAAGGCTGGCGCGGCAATCTGGGACCCCAAACGCATCCTTTCGCGTTTGGGAACCCTCTCAACCCCTGGCCTTCTCCGAGATTGCTTCGTCGGCGTACGCCTCCTCGCAATGACATCCTTCTTAATCCTGACCCGCCTCTTTCTTGTCGCGCACCCAACGAATGGGAGAATTGCCATCGCGAGCGTCTGGAGACCTGCCTTGCCGTGCAGGCCCGGTTTTGCTATAATTGAACGTATCGTGACACAGGTTCGTGCCATCGAGAGTTCAGTCGGGCTACGGAGGGATTCTCTAATTCTGGGCGATGCTATGACGTATGCCTTATCTGCATCAATTTGGGTCCGATTCCGAACCACGGCCTTGATCGTCTGCTTTGTTCTCCTTCTCACTACGGTCGCGGCCCGGGGGGCTGGCGACCTTGTCATCTCCGAGTTCATGACCGTGAATGATACGGCGCTGCCGGCGAGGGTGGAAGGCAAGACGGTCTTCTCCGACTGGATCGAGATCCACAATCCCGGGAATGGACCGGTCGGTCTCACCGGCTGGTGTCTCACGGATGATGCGGACGATCCGGCGAAGTGGGCTCTGCCGGCGGTCTCTATTCCAGCCGGCGGGTATCTGGTGGTCTTTGCATCCGGGATCCAGGAGGAGGACCACCCGGAGAATTGGCCCTATCGGGACCAGGGGGGGTACTACCACGCGAACTTCCGGCTCGGCGGCAGCGGAGAGTATCTCGCACTGGTTCGCCCGGGTCTCGCGGTGGCGCACGAGTACGGGGCGAAAATGGGCGGTCAAGATGAGCAGGGCTATCCTCCCCAGTACGCAGACGTCTCCTACGGACTGTACGCCGGGCAAGAGCAGTATTTCGACACCCCTTCACCGGGCAGGGCAAACGGCCCCGGATATGCAGAGGTCTCCGCGGAACCCGCCTTCTCACACCCCGGGGGCGCCGTGTTCACCTACGTTCCTCTGGAGTTGAGCTCGCCGAACCCAGGGGCCGAAATTCGCTTCACACTGGACGGCAGGGCTCCGACCCGCACGTCAATCAAATACCAAGCCCCGATTCCGGTCGGCGCCACGCTGGAGGTCCTGGCCCGTGCCTTTGAACCGGGCAAGCTCCCCAGCGCTGCGGTGAGTCGGACCTACGTGATGATCTCCAGCAGCCTTCTCAGCTTCAGTTCCGATCTGCCCATTGTCGTGATCGACACGCAGCGACGCGGCGTAGGCAGCGGTTCGTTCACGAAAGTGCAATCCGTTTTCATCGAGCCGGGCGAGAATGGTCGCACCCACCTGCTCAATCCGGCGGATTTTGCAGGCCGCGGCGGGCTGCGAATCAGAGGCTCGTCGACCGCGGGCCAATCCAAGCATCAGTACGCCTTTGAGACATGGGATGAGGAAGATCAAGACAAGGACGTTTCGCTGCTCGGGCTGCCGGCCGATTCAGATTGGATTCTCTACGCGCCCTACAATTTCGATCGCGTGCTGATCAGCAATGCCTTTGCGTATGAGCTCAGCAACCAGGTGGGACGCTATGCGGTGCGGACCCGCTTCTGTGAGATGTACCTCAACACCAACGGCGGCATGGTCTCGGCCGGCGACTACGTCGGGCTCTACATCTTCATGGAGCGAATCACGAGGAACGCCGAGCGCGTCGACGTGGAGGAGCTTGAGCCCTGGGACAGCACCGAACCGGCCATCACCGGCGGATACATGCTGAGTATCGACCGCCAAAGCGGGGGCGGGGCATTCCATACCGCGTACGGAACGCCCCACGGGGCCGTATTCAATCATCTCTACCCTCAGCAATCTGATCTCACCGCCGGGCAAACGAGCTGGATCAGAGGATTCCTCAACGATTTTGAGGACGCGCTGTACGGCCCGGACTTCGCGGACCCCAAAGACGGCTACGCAAAGTACATCGACGTCGATTCCTTCATCGACCACAACCTGATCAATATGTTGCCCATGAACGTCGATGCGTTCCGTCTCAGCGGCTACATGTTCAAGAAGAGAGGACGCAAACTGGAACTTGGCCCGGTCTGGGACTACGATCGTGCCCTGGACTCCACGGACGGGCGCGACAACAATCCGGAGAGTTGGAGCGGAACCGGCGACGGGACCGATTACTTTAACCACCGTGATTGGTGGTATCGGTTGTTTGAGGACCCCGATTTCTGGCAGAAGTATATCGATCGATGGTATGAACTCAGGACGGGCCCGTTCAGCACGGCCAGCCTCAATGCCACCATCGATGGGATGGCCGACGAGATCCGGGAAGCTCAGGCCCGCAATTACGAGCGGTGGAGCGGGCGGGGCCCACGGTTCGGCGGCTTTCAGGGCGAGATCGATCACCTCAAGGATTGGCTCGCCCGGCGAACCACGTGGATCGACGGCCAGTTCGCGGCCCCGCCTCAGGTTTTTCCGGCCGGCGGCCACGTCCCGACGCCGGCGGTCGTGCACATCGCCAACCCGCACGCCGGCGGGATCGTGTACTACACGCTCGACGGCTCCGACCCGCGTCTGCCGGAAGCCCCCACTGCCCTTCTGGAGTCCACCGCCGTGGTCGCGCAGAGTGCGTTCAAACGCGTCTTCGTGCCGACGCGCCCCATCAGTGACACGTGGAAGAGCGATCCGGCATTTGATGATTCCTCCTGGCTTTCCGTTTCCGGCGTTCCGGGCGGTGTCGGATACGAGAGAAATTCAGGCTACGAGCCGTATCTGAGCGTTGATCTGGGCGGCCAGATGTATCAAGGCCCAACGAGCTGCTGCATTCGCATCCCCTTCGTCGTTCCCGGCGACCCGAGCAGGTTCAACTATATGACCTTGAACGTGCGCTACGATGACGGCTTCGTCGCTTACCTCAACGGCGTTGAGATCCAACGGGCTCTGTTCAACGGTGTGCCGACATGGAACTCCAGCGCCGCCGGCAATCACGACGACTCAGCAGCGATCCGCCTGGAGAAGTTCGACGTTTCCCTTCGCGCCAGTCTGCTGACCGAGGGTGTAAACCTGCTCGCCATTCACGGCATGAACTCCTCGTCCAGCAGTTCCGACTTCCTTATCTCGGCCGAACTGGTCGTGGGGCGAACCGAGGCTGCCGGCGATGGCGGCGCTTCCACCGGCGCCCGTGAATATGCCGGCCCTGTCACGCTTACCGAGAGCACGCAGATCAAGGCCCGGGTGCTCGTACCCGGCAACCAATACAGCCCCTGGAGCGGGCTGGCCCAGGCCGTTTTTGCGGTCGGGCCGGTGGCTGAATCCCTGCGGATCACCGAACTGATGTACCATCCGCAGGACACCGGCGACCCGAACGATCCCAACACCGAATACGTCGAGCTGGCCAATATCGGCGGCGAAACCATCAACCTCAATCTGGTTCGCTTCTGCGACGG
>CBFDDG010000460.1:0-4199 GCA_965603505.1 uncultured Phycisphaerae bacterium
GGTCGGTGTCGCAGCAATACTGAAAGGCAAGAACATCCCTTGCCCGCTTGAAATGGGCGACGCCCCGCACGACGTCCGCCCAGCCCATTCCACGAGACTCCAGAATAGCATTCACGACATCCAGCGTCCGCCCAACCTGTGCGTCCACATTGCCGATGTGCGCGGTGTTTCCCTCCGGGCCAATGCTGGCCGTGCCGGAGACGAGCAAGCGTCGCTGATCGGGCATGACCAGCTCTACCGCCCGGCTGAACGAACTGCCGTACTCCCGCGCTGCGCCCTGCAGCGGTGAAGGAACGGCAATGGCGCGCACTTTCGCTTCTTTTGCCTTCACCGCCAGCAGACCGCTCACCAGGGCAGCCCCGGTGCCCGCCGCAGTAGGCGCGCCCACCGCCGTGCTGGCCGGCAACAGACCGTCAAAGACGTGCCTGTTTGCAAAGAAGCCGTTTCGAACCTGGTTGAACTGTCTGTACCAAGACAGTATGTCATCATTGTAGAACCACGTGCGCAGCACGTGGTTGAATTCCATGTCGGCCGCGCGCAAAGCCACTTCCATTAACTCCAGGACCTCACACGCTTGCTCGTCCCGCGACCGCGACAAATCGGTCGGCAGCAGGTTGCCCAGTCGGCAGTAGCGCGCATAGTCGTCCTCAAACACGCTCCCCACAAACCTGCCGTTCAACCGCAACGGCTCTACCGAGACCCCCGAGACGGCCCATATCTGCGTGCCGCCAATCCCACGCGCCGGCTCACGTGCCGGTCCGACCGAAGTCACCGGCCACGAAATAGTTCCCAGGGCTCTGGACAGCGTTTGCATGTCACGACCGCCCGGAGTCGAGATTCCGAATACCTCCTGCGACACGATGTGCGCGCGACTGTCACGAAGCATCTTGGCGATGTCTGCCAGCACTGCCTCCGCAGATTGCTCATTGTCCGGCACTGTAGTGATGAACAGTTCCCTGTGCGAGTGCCGGGCAAGGGTGACCACCTGCATCGCGGGCAGCACCCGCTTCTCCACGCTCTCTCCAGCGGAATCATGGTTAGGTGTCATGCATCATCCTGACTGCTGCGCCAATCGGGCAACGGCCCGCTAGGGTTGATGTGGGGGACGATAGGGTTTGCCTTCCTTGTAGAGTTCGATTCGCGCCTTGATTGCCTCGACGATGGCTTCTTCCCCGGCGGTCTGCGCAAGCTCGAGCGCCTGCTCCGCAGCCCGAATCGCCTCGGCGAATCGGCCGGTCTCAGCATAGCTTACCGCCAGAATGTCGAGCGGCTGAACAGCGCGGTAGCGCGTCAGCGCGCAAGCCCGTTGAGCGAGCGCAATCGCCCGGGCACCGTCACGCAACTCCGCAGCCGGGGCGGTGGCGAACATCCACGCCAGATCACTGAGCATCTGGGCGTCGTTCGGTTCAAGCCGCACAGCCGACGAGAGATGGCTGATGGCCGCGCCGACCTCCTGCCGGCGGAACAACGTCTGACCCAGCAGGCCGTGCGCGGCGGCGTTGTCCGGCTCGAGCTGCACGGCCACTGAAAGATGTCGGATGGCCTCGTCAGCCTTGCCCGCGCTGGCCAGCGCCTTGCCCAGGCAGTACTGGGCGGCGGCATCGTCCGGCGCCAGCCGCACGGCCTCGGACAAATGCACTGTCCCCTGCGCGACGTTGCCTTTGGTGCACAGCAGGGCCCCAAGAACGCGCTGTGCGTCGGCGGTTTCGGGCCTGAATTCCACCGCCAGCGAAAGATGCCGCACGGCCTCATCAATCTGTCGCTCGCGATACAGCAGCATCCCGAGGTTGTAGTGCGCGCTGCCGCTCTGCGGGTCAAGGTGGATTGCCTCGTACAGGTGAGCCTTACCCTCCTCAACCATTCCCTGCGTAGCCAGAACGCCTCCCAGGTTACTGTGCGCGACCGCGTTCTCGGGGTTGAGTTCCAATGCCTTCCGGTATTCGCGGATCGCGCCGGCCGTGTCATTGGCCGTCAGGTAGGTGTCGCCGGCCCTCACATAAGAGACGTCGTCAACGAACTGCTCACGAATCTCCTTGATCGCGGTCGGCTTCACACTGACAAACTCCGGTATATTGGCGGCCCTGTCCGGACTGGTGAAGTGTTCCAATAGTACCGGCGGGCTACTGTAGCCTTGCTCGTCAATGTGCGTGAGACAAAGCTGCGTGTAAGCTGAATTGGCCTTCGAGGAGAACACCAGCCACCGCCCGTTCGGTGACCAACTGTGCCAGGAGTTCATCCGCTTGGTATTGCAGCGCAGGCGGCGGGCCTCACCACCCTCGGCCGGGATAATGTATAGTTCACTGTCCGGCTGAAGCAGCATGTAACTTTTAGCCTTGCAGAACACGATCCATTTGCCGTCGGGAGAGTAACGCGCAAAGTAATTGCTCATGCCATTGTGCGAAGCTCCCTCGAGCGGTTCTGGGGTTCCGCCCTTGCCGTCATTAAACGGAATTCGGTACAAGTCGAACAAGAAAGGTCGTCCCTCTTCGAGGAATTCCCGGCATTCCTCCTTGCTCAGAAGCACGCTCCCCTTGTCCATCCTGAGGCGATATGCCTCGCTTCTGGCAAAGACGATGTACTTCCCGTCGGGGCTCCAGGAGGGATTGCTCTGTACGAACGCCGGGTCATCGGCACCCGAAAGAGCGCGAAAGGTGCCCGTCGCCTTGCAATACACGGCCAGAATACCCTTGATCGGGAAAAAGAGCTGCGAAAAGGCCAGTTCCGGTTTGGGAACAAAGACGGAGCGATCCTTCACCGTGCTTACCACATACTTTCCGTCCGGGGACACTTGTGAAAGCAGGCCGAACGTGGGCTCCCCATCATCCCGCCGGTAATCACTCCACGTGATGAGTTCGCTCTTGGAGAGGACTATCTGCTCCTTGACGGGCGCAAAGGCATACGACCCCTTGTCATTGGCGTAATCCACATCCATGCCGAGGGCCGCACCATCCGTGGAGAATGAATGACAATTGCCGCAGACGGGCAGCTTCTCGAGAACGATCGGCGGTTGTTGCTCCGAAGAAACTGACCCGAAGCGCCAGCGAATGCGCGTCGGATCCTTCACCGCATCGATGAAAGGCAGGTTCACCTCGCGGTAAAACAACGGTGCCCCAACCTCGTCTTTGGATGTGCTGATCGAGATCCTGGCGCCTGAGAGGATCTTCTGCGGCGCGGAGCGGTTGACTCCGAGAATCGTAACCCTGGCCTCCTGCTCCAGCGATCGGCGCTTTATCGACTCCCATTGCCGCAACCGGGGTGTCCATTCCGTAGCGTGAGTCAGGAAACTTGCGCGTGGCTGATCGTCCGCGAACGCGATCGTGATGAGCCAGGTGTCGCAGGTGGAGTTGCCGTCCTCCCAGCGAAAGGTCGGCGCTATGACCTCCGGCGGGAACACCGTCTCATGTAACGGATAGTGAATCGTCAGCCCGCTATACTCGGCCCCCTCCTGATAGCCCGCCAATATGTCCGCGATCTCCACGTCGGAGTTACAGGAAACGATTGGCAAGATCAGCACGCTGACGATAGTCGCCGCGCGGATGCCCATGAGGAGGTGCAGGAGTGGTTTACCCATCGATCTTTCCCTGGCGGATATCGTCTTACCCGTCGGAGTAGCTTCGGCGAAGTCCGTAGTGTGACTGATATCCCGTGTACACTCTCGGCTCAGCCCCCGGCATCATACCACTTTCACGACACGGCGGCCTCTCTGCCCGCGGCCAAGCGCCGGCAGGCCGGTGTCGGTGCCGGTTTGCGCGTGCATGCTGATACTATACCGTGCTCAGCTTCGGCACCGGCAGGGAAGGTGAGGATTACGCGGTCGCGGCCGGCTGCTGCGCGACAGCCGCCAGATGATCGGGCAGCCGGCGCTGCTGCGCGTGTCGCAGGTCGAAGGCAGCCTTGGCATGGTCGGGCGCGACGGCGAGGCAGGCGTGCAGCAGTTCGGCGGCCCGTAACCATGCTTGCTGCACCATGGCCAGTTCAGCCAAGTGAAACGTCGCGCGGCGCACGTGTGCCGGATCATCCCGGTGCGTCTCGTGGAGCCGTGTGAGCAAGTGGTCGGCGGCGGGCAGTTGCCCGGTGCGCTTGAGCACCACGCCCAGACGCCACGCCTCGTCGGGGTCGGCGGGGACGTCGAAGGCTGCTGCGCTAGCTTCGGCCGCCTGTCCCAAGGAATCGGCAAAGGCCGCGATCTCGTCCGCGGC
>CBFDDG010000461.1:0-4192 GCA_965603505.1 uncultured Phycisphaerae bacterium
TCCTCTGTGTGAGTCCGGTGGACTCGTGTTCTGCCGTCAGGAGCAGCGGTGACACTGATCGAAGTGGTCCCCGATGACGGAGGGACAGGAACGATGGCAAGTGTAAACCCAATGCAACAGAAAGGAACGACGGATGACACCAAAAGAGTTCTTTGGGGCGTCGGGAAGAATGGTGGCCGGATGATGGACCTTAGGCCCATGGGCATGTCCGGCATCCGGCGGTTGGTCGAACCTGCTGAAATCGAACGCCCTGCGAGTCGAATGCGTGCCTGGAGGCTGGATGGAGTAGCTCGTCTCTCGGCCCAAACCGGCCGGTTGACAGCAGCCCGGAGCGGACATAGCATGGGCGGAAGGCTCGACGGTGGGGCCGCGCAGGGCATTTCGTGAAATGAACAACAGCACAAGTACGGAAGTGAGGATCTTTGAGGAGTCTGACAATGTCTGACAATGTGACAGGTGAGTTCGGTCGCAACGTCTTCAATGAGATGACCATGCGCGAGTGTCTGCCCAAGAACGTGTTCAAGTCTCTCAAGCGGACGCTCGACGGCGAGCAGCCGCTGGATCGGGTGACCGCGGATGTGATCGCCAATGCGATGAAGGATTGGGCGATCGCAAAGGGCGCCACGCATTTCTGCCACTGGTTCCAGCCGATGACCGGGCTGACGGCGGAGAAGCACGACGCCTTCATCTCGCCGACGCCCGACGGCCGAACGATTATGGAGTTCAGCGGCAAGGAGCTCACCCAGGGCGAGCCCGACGCCTCATCCTTTCCCTCCGGCGGTCTCCGCGCGACGTTCGAGGCGCGGGGCTATACCGCGTGGGACTGCACCTCGCCGGTCTTTGTCAAAGAGGACGGCAAGAACATCACGCTGTACATTCCCAGCGCGTTCTGCTCGTACCGGGGCGAGGCGCTGGACAAGAAGACGCCGCTGCTGCGCTCCATGGACGCGTTGAGCCGGCAGGCGCTGCGCGTGCTGCGGGCCCTGGGCAAGACGACGGTTCGCCGGGTGACCGCGACGATGGGGCCCGAGCAGGAGTACTTCCTGATCGATCAATCGTTTTACAGGCGGCGGCTGGACCTGGTTATGGCCGGCCGGACGCTCTTCGGGGCCAAGCCTCCCCGCGGGCAGGAGCTGGAGGATCACTACTTCGGCTCCCTGCACGAACGCGTGGCAAGCTTCATGAACGAGCTCAACAACGAATTGTGGAAGCTGGGGGTCACCGCCAAGACGCAGCACAACGAGGTGGCGCCCGCCCAGTACGAGCTGGCGCCCGTATTCTCCACGGTGAACGTGGCCGCCGATCACAACCAGTTGACGATGGACACGTTGCAGAAGGTCGCCCGTCGGCACGGCTTCGTGTGCCTGCTGCACGAGAAGCCCTTTGCCGGCGTGAACGGCTCGGGCAAGCACAACAACTGGAGCATGGCCACCGACGACGGCGTCAATCTGCTCGACCCGGGCGACACGCCGCACGACAACATGGTCTTCCTGGTCATGCTGTGCGCCGTGGTCCGGGCCGTCGATAAATATGGCGTGCTGCTTCGCGCGAGCGTGGCCAACGCGGGCAACGAGCATCGGCTCGGCGCCAACGAGGCGCCCCCGGCCATTGTGTCGGTCTTTCTCGGCGAGCAGCTCACCGACATCTTCGAGCAATTGGCCAAGGGCGGGGCCCGGAGCAGCAAGCGCGGCGGGGAGCTCGAACTCGGCGTCTCGACTCTGCCGCCGCTGCCGAAGGACTGCACCGACCGCAACCGCACGTCCCCGTTCGCCTTTACCGGCAACAAGTTCGAGTTTCGCATGGTGGGCTCGACGCAGTCCGTCTCGGGCCCGAGCTTTGTCCTCAATACGATCGTGGCCGATACGCTCAGTGACATTGCCGATACCCTGGAGAAAGCGGACAACGTGAAAGCCGCCGTGCTGAAGGTCCTGCGGGAGATCGCGACGAAGCACGCCCGCATTCTCTTCAACGGCGACAACTACACGGCGGAATGGGCGGCCGAGGCCGCGAAACGCGGGCTGCCGAACATCCGTTCGACCGTCGAGGCTCTCAAGGCGATCCCGTCCGATGAGCACGTTGCGCTATTTGCGAGGCACGGCGTCCTCACGGAGCAGGAGTTGAAGGCCCGCACGGAGATCCTGCTCGAAGTCTACAGCCGCCAGATCAACGTCGAGGCCCAGACCATGCTGACGATGGCAAAGCGCCAGATTCTGCCCGCCTGCTGCGAATACTCGCACCGGTTGGGCAAAGCCGTGGTCGCCGTCGCCGGCGCCGGCGTCGGCGCCGAGACGCAGAAGCGAATGTTGCAGCGGGTCTGCGACCTGATCGCCGCGCTCGAGGGCGCGATCGACGGCCTGGAGCGGGCCACGGCCCAAGCTGCCCAGACGAAAGGCGCCGAGAAGCACGCCGAAAGCTATCGCCACGATGTGGTGCCGGCGATGGCCGCCTTGCGGCAGGCCGCCGACGAGCTCGAAACCCTCGTTGACGCCCGGCTCTGGCCTCTGCCCAGCTACGCCGAAATGCTGTTCATCCGGTAATCGGCAGTCATACCGATTCTGGTTAATTCTCGCGCGGTCTGTCATCTTGAATGCAGCGCAGCAAAGTGAAAGATCTGGGCTGCGAATGCCAGAAACTTCCCATTCGACGACCAGATTCCTTCGAAGCTCAGGACAGGCTCTTCGGCTTCGCCTCAGGATGACAGAGTCCGTACAGCGCAAGGATTTTTCCGAAAGCGTATCACTCGCGCCGAATCACCGCGGGACGGAACCGGCTGCGGATGCCGGCTCGTGCTTCTACCGTCGGCATCGAAGTGAACGGTGTTTCCCCGGGGGACGGGCAACGCCAAACGGTGCTCGGAGGCGAGCCGGACCTCAGGGGAGGGTATACATCTTCCTGAGGTCTGACAGCGTTTGAGCTAATTCGCCATCCGTCAGCGGGCGCTCATAGATGAGGAAGCGGGCGAGTTCGCCGTCGAAAGACTCCGCGCCCGGGTGGTTCGTGGCGTCGCGTTCCTGGCCGATGGCGAGCTTGGAGGAATTGGCCGTCGGGTTGGCGGGGAAGGGCTTGCTCGCCACGGGCTTCGGCTCGTTGATGAAGACCTCGATCCGCACTTCGCCCGTGCCCGCGCCCATGCGTCCGGCCACGACGTAGTATTGGTTCTTTCCCAGCGGCTCGGGCGCTGTGACCATCGGGTTGTTCTTATCCCAGCGGCCGAAAGTGACCCCGTTGCGCGAGCCGATCCACACGCGGTTGTCGTCGGTCACATTGCCCCAGATGCCTTCGTAGTTTCCAGCGTTGCGCAGGTTGCCGAAGAACGAGTTCACGTCCTTCAGTTGGACGACCTGCTCGTAGACCGTCATGACCGCGAACCATGTGTAGCCGTTTCCCGTGATCAGATGGTCGAAGGCGTCTTCTTCGTGATTGACCAATTCCTGCCGCCGGAAGACGAGCGCATGATGCCCGCCGATCGCGGCCACGGCCTTCTTCAACGTCGGCCGACCCGATCCGGGCTCCTTTCGTCCCTCGTCCTGCTTGACGAAGTCCCTGGCCGCAAACGAGGCGACCTGATTCCTCCACCTCACCACCCGGTCGCCGTCCTCGACCATCACGCCCTTATCGGCATCGAGGTCCAGGATAAGCCCTTGCTCGACAACCTGCGCCTCCGCCTCCACAACGGGCGAAAGCAGCAACAGAATGCAACATACATGCGTCATGGCGTCGTCCTCCTTCGTATTTCAAGTTTGTAGTCTATGGTCCAGCCACTGCGGGCAATTGACTATCTGCTGCGTCTCTTTGATTCTACAATTTCCGGCTCAACCATCCCGAATGCTGCTCTGCCGGTCACATTCAGGTGTCTCTACGAGCGGCTGCCTGTCACGGCCGAGCGGCGGTCCCCTTTTGCCGCGCTTCTGGTGCGAGGATGATTGTCGCAGCCCATAGATGTCCATGCTCTGGACGCCGAGTTTCATGATCATGCGTCTGAGGCTCGGACTGAAGACGACGCGGGACTTCAGGATTTTCAGGAGGATGTTCCGGCGTAGTGACAGGGTCGCTCGGTGGTACCGCCTTTCGCAACCTTCCAGACCGGCGTGCAGGGCCTCCGCCAGGATGCGCGCGCTGCGAAAGGCGTAGCTGAGTCCCTCGGCCGAGCTTGGGCTGATCCAACCGGCGGCTTCTCCGATCAGGACCATTC
>CBFDDG010000462.1:0-4180 GCA_965603505.1 uncultured Phycisphaerae bacterium
GACAATCTCCAAGCGCATGCCAACCTCCTCGGGTCGCCTGATGTTCTGGTTGGCGATCGACTGGCCCGAAGGGGGGAAATATATGCCCGGTACGGCTGAGTCCTGCGCGCCGACGGCGGCGGTCAACAAAATGAACGTGACCACTCCCAATGCCAGAGATTTCTTATGTCCAATGTGAAACACTGTATAATCCTCCATTCCGTCGGAAATGATGCCAGAATATCAATTTGTCAGGATGTCGAAGTTGAATCTTCTCGCTAAAGATGCCAAGGAGCACGTAACGGCTTGTTCAGCAGGCGATTGGCCTGGTCATCGCCGAGAAAGCGTTCTTCGTCCGGGTCCCAGCGGAGCTTGCGTCGGAGCCTCATGGCGATGTTGGCGAGATGGCACACGCTTGCCGAACGATGTCCGACCTCGACGGGAGCGATCGGGTCGCGTCCTGACTTTATGCAATCGAGGAAGTTGCGCTTATGGTCACGACTTTCATAAAGGTGAATTTCGTTCGGGCCGATAGTGGTAGTCACCAGGGATTCCGGCTCCGTGCGCATCGAGTTCCAGTCCACGTGGACCCAGCCCTCGGTGCCTTCGAAGCGCACAGCGCCGCTTACACCGCCCGGCGTGCAGATCAACTCGACGCCATTGGCATAGCGAGCTCTGAAGTGGATCCTGCTGACCGCGTCAAACAGGCCTGTTTTGGGGAATTCGCTGCCAAGGTCTTCCACTTCGACGGGACCTGTCAACTCGGTGCCGAGACCCCACTGGGCGATATCGAACTTGTGGGCTCCGGTGTTAGTGGTTTCGCCGCCCGAATAGTCTTGGATGAATCGAAAGGTATAGAAGCACCGACTGGCGTGATGCGGCACCGAAGGCGCAGGCCCCAGCCACATGTCGTAATCGAATCCCTCCGGTACCGGCGTGGGCTCCCAGGTATCGAGGTCGAAGCGCAGGCCGTGCCGGCCCAGGCTCGTGAGCACGCGCTCGACCCGGCCAATGCGACCATTGCGTACGAGTTCACATGCGAAACGCATGGCGTCCTTGGAGCGGTGCTGGCTACCCGTCTGCAGGATCACGCCGTGGCGGCGGACCGCCTGGACCATCGCGCGGCCCTCCGCAACCGTTAGGCTCAGCGGTTTCTGGCAATAGATATGCTTTCCGGCCTCAGCAGCCATTATCGTCGAGATTGCGTGCCAGTGGTCTGGTGTGGTGATCGAGACGGCATCGATATCATCGCGGGCCAGCAACTCCCGAAAGTCGCTGTATGCCTCGCAGCCCGCATAGGCCCCCGATCGCTGAGCTTTCGCATAATAGTCATTCACGAGCTTGCGGGCCGGTTCGCGTCCACGGAATTGGGAGGCCGTTTTGTAGCCGTGACTGCCCCGATTCACATCACATACTGCGACGATATGGGTATCGTCCTGGTTCATCAGCCCCTTGAGATCCGTGAAGCCCATGTTCCCATTGCCGATACAGCCCACATTAATACGATTGCTGGGAGCGCCGGCGCCAAAGACCGAGGGTGGGACAACGTAAGGCATCCCGCATGCGCCGATTGCACTAACTGCCGCATACTTGCAGAAATCCCTGCGGCTCGACAATCCACTTCTACCACTCATGGTCCATCTCCTGCTACATCGGTGAGGTGTGCAACTTGTCCTTGATGAGCTTGTTGCACATGCCGGCTCCATTTCGCCTGAGTTCATGATCGAGGGCCATTCACCTGCGCACTTCCGCGCGTGCGGAATCCATTTGCGTGCCCTCCTTTTTTCTCCAATGCTAACCCCCGGGGCCTGGCCGGTCAAGCTGACACTGCGCGAGCGTCTTGCCATGCGGGATCGGGATATGGTAGCCTGCAGGTCGTTTATGGAATATAATCGGAGCAACGGTGAATAGACGCACTGAGTCAGAAGAAATACAGAAATCTCGGAGTGACAATGACGGCTCACGGGATGATAAGAGCGGACGGATTTACGACGACTTCTTTGCTTTCCATTGTCGTCGGTTTGTTCTCATTGATCCAAGCGAATGCTGCGGTTGCTGACGCTGGCCCAGCCGGAAGATTTGAGTGGCAAAGAGCCGCGCCACAAAGACAGCAAATGGACGCAGCGAAACTGAAGGCGATGGAGGATTCGCTCGTCCGCCGCGGTACAAAGGCGTTGCTGGTCATTCGCAACGACAGAATCGTCTATGAGTGGTATCAGCAAGGTCATGGCCCCGACAAGAAGCACTACACCGCCTCGATGGCTAAGGCGATTGTGGGTGGCGTGTCGTTGGCGGTAGCGGTGAGCGATGGTCTTATTGCGCTGGATGATTTGGCAGCGAAATGCGTCCCCCATTGGAAGGGTCATCCTCGCAGGTCGAAGATCACGATCCGACAGCTCGGCTCGCACACATCAGGCATTGAGGACGCTGAGGCGGACAATCTACCGCACGGCAAACTCACGGGCTGGAAAGGCGACTTCTGGAAGCGTCTGGCGCCTCCTCGCGACCCGTTCACGCTTGCACGCGATGCGGCGCCAGTGCTCTTCGAGCCGGGCCAAAAGATGGCATACAGCAATCCCGGAATTGCGATGCTGAGCTACTGCGTCACGGCCTCGCTGCGAGACGCGCCGCACAAGGACATCCGTACGCTGCTGCGCGAGCGCGTCATGCGACCCATCGGCGCAGCCGATGGGGAATGGTCCATCGGTTACGGCACGACCTACACGGTGGATGGATTGCCCCTTGTCGGCTCCTGGGGTGGCGGCGGTTACACCGCCCGAGCGGTAGCTCGTGTGGGACGGTTGATGCTGCGCGAGGGCGATTGGCAAGGCCGACAACTTATCGATGCCGATGCTGTCAGGCAGGTTACACGCGACGCGGGTACGCCGGGCAATTGCGGCGTCGGCTGGTGGAACAACAACGAGGGCGGATTCCCCGAACTGCCCAGGGATGCCTTCTGGGGCTCAGGCGCAGGTCATCAAGTTGTGTTTGTGGCCCCAAGTCTGAACCTCATCGCCGTACGCAACGGCAGCACGCTCAATTCGGAAATCAATCACCAGGAAGCGCTTCGAGTCCATCTGTTCCGCCCTCTTGTGCAGGCGGTGATGGATGTCCGAACCGTGAGTCTCGAACCATCCATATCCGCTCGGACGACTGTCGCCAGGCTCAGGCGCCGTAAGCTGCGAATACATCCGCGAGAAAAACGAGCTCACTCTCGTTCTATGTGTAGCATCCCCGGTCGAAACGGCTGCCAACCGGTAGGCCGCGACCACCCGTGACTACGTAATGTTGAGGCTATCTGTGTTTCTTCCCGTACGCCTCAGGATTACAGAGAGCGGGATAGGCAATCGCACGAAAGGCGGCGCTGTCGATCGCGTGGGGGCCGTTGACCCAGAGCACGCAGCCTCCTCTCACCTGCTTCAGTACAACATCCTTGAAACAGGCGGGGTTCAGTGCCACCAGGAAACTCCCATCGCCATATGCGTCACCATTGCCATAGGTCGTAGCGTTGTGCTGCCGTCATTTCAGATTTGTGATCTTGCTCATCTGCGGGTACCATGGTCGTTGAGATGATAAAGACAATAGCTATCCTGGCGTTCCTGGTCGCAGCTATCGTGCTAGCTGCGATCCTTCCGGCACTACTCAACGATGAGCTCCATGAGGCGTCAGAGTCGTTGCGACTCAATCGCATCACACCACGTACCCCACAGGAGTTGCGAGAGCTCTTCAGATATACAGGTGAGCCCATGCACCTCGTCAGCGCCCATCGAGGCGGCTCAAAGGCCGGATTCCCTGAGAACTGCATTGCTACGTTCGAGAATACGCTTCAACAGACATTTGCGATCATAGAGATCGACCCCCGCTATGCGAAGGACGGGGCGATTGTGGTACATCATGACGCAATGCTGGACAAGACGACAACCGGCAGAGGATTGCTCTCTGACCGGACCTTGCCGGAATTGAAGGCGCTTCGCCTGAAGGACCCTGATGGACGTGTTACCAGCTTTCGGATCCCGACGCTCGATGAAGTGTTGAGGTGGGCTCGCGGCAGGACAGTCCTCGTCATTGATCAGAAGGACGTGCCTGTCGAAGAACGTGCCAGAAAGATTGAGGAACATCAGGCCGAGGCATTCACCATCCTGATCATCTACAACTTCAGAGATGCACGCAAGTGCTATGATTTGAACAAGGACATCATGAT
>CBFDDG010000463.1:0-4179 GCA_965603505.1 uncultured Phycisphaerae bacterium
GTTCAGGCTGGCGTACTCGCCGAAGAGTTCGCGGGCCTTGCGGTCGCGGGCGAGGGCGGCTTCGATCTCGCTGTCGAACGGCCCGAGGTTTACGCGCTCGTCGCCGCACTTGATCTTGACGTACCACTTGCCCGGCCGCTTCTTGTATGGATAGACCCCGATGAACCGAGAGCTCGCCCCCGGCTGCTTCCTGCGCTTATGGTTCCACGAGTTCTGTTGTGGGGTGCAGATGCGCAGGTTGCACCGGCGGTTGTTCAGGCCGTTGCCGTCGATGTGATCGACGACCTTTCCCTTGGGCGGGCGCATGATGAACTGGTGCATGCGAATGGTCTTGCCGCGGCAGCGACGCTGGGCGTACAACTGGTTACCGCTGCGCGAGAGGCACCACTTGTACCGGCTGACCCGCTCGTAATCCTCGGCATCGACCACGGCGTGGTAGCCCTGGGTCAAGGGGATGTAGCAGAGGCCGTCGTCGGGCGGTTCGGGCGGCGCGATCCGCAGGAGGGGCGGCCGCTTCGGGCGAAAGTTCGGGCATACGCTGCCGGGCGCGACGCCCCGCAGCTCGCCCGGCGCGTCGGCCGAGTTGGCGCAGATCAGCAGGCCCGGCCAGCGTGACATGAGGACCCGGAACCAACGGCCCGAGGCCCGCGCCGCGTACACACAGTTGCGACAGCATCGGTCCATCGCCCGTTGCCCCCCGGCGATCGTGGGCAGGGGCGTCCGGCCTGTCTCGCCGGCGGCTTGGCTCTGCTGTCTTTCGGCCTCGGACTTTGCCCGGCTGTCCCTGTCTCTTGCTGCTTCGCTCTCTCTTGTCTGGCTTGTCATCTTCTCTCCTGTCACTTGTCAGACACTGCGTTGCGAGGCCCGCAAAAAACTGCGCGCCTCTATAAAAGGGCGAAATTGCACGAATGGTGCGAAAAAACCGTGTCCGGCAACGCTCCTCGCCGCCGTAAGTCCTTGCGGCAAAACGAATAAGAAAATTTACCGTGACAGGCGTTTTAGGTTCTGAAGTGTTGCACGAATCTTGCTATCCCTACTACTATGATAGGGCTTCCAGCGGCCGTTGCGTGGCCGGTGCCTCGCGGCCGTCCTCTTTCACGATTGTCGGAGACCTTGCACCCGAAGCGACGACATGACCGGCACATGTCGTGCTTCGCATCTCTCTCGGCCAAGAGAGAGTATTCGACCATCCTCGCCAACAAGGGGAGCATCCGGCTCGTCAATCTTTTAGGGCGCCGCCGTTCGTGAATGTCCCTGAATCATTGGTCAAGGCGAGCGAAGGCGTTCGCGATCCGAATGCATTGCCGCTCGCGAATGCCCGTGAAGCCATCGCCGAGCTCAAGGGCGAGTCGACCGACAGCTTTCCGGCAGGTTCAGGATATTCGAGCGTAAGGGCCCTGCGGCCTCGTGCAGGGCTTCTTGATTTGGCCCAAGGGACGGTCGGCGTGACATAGGCACGCATCCATGGGAGAATGCAAATTTCTCGCCGAAAAGGTGCCTTTTCGCCATTTTCCGCGCCCGCATCATGTGGCTGGAGCAGACCTACTGGTAGAGAAGTGACAGGTAAAACCGATGCCAACCTGGTGGCGGCGGCCTTGCGGGGTGATGCCGAGAGCTTCAGCCGGCTGTGCGAGAAGTACTATCCGGCCCTGGTGGCGATTGCCTACGCCCAGTTGGGCGACCGCGACTTAGCCGAGGATGCGGCCCAGGAAGCGCTCCTGGCCGCGTACCGCGATATCACGAGGTTGAATCGGGCCGATCATTTCTCGCCTTGGCTCGTGGCGATCTGCCGCAACATCGCCATCGATATGGCCAAGGCGCGGGCCAAGGCCGGACAGATTGGAATCGAGGATTGCAGTCCCGCCTCGAAGGCTGGTCACCATGAGGACGATAGGGTCGGCATCGTACGAGAGATCCTCTTGGGGCTGGAGCCGGGCATGAGAGACGTGGTCTTCCTGAGGTACTACAACCAGATGAGCTATGGACAAATCGCCGCCATGCTCGGCGTCTCTGAGGAAGCCGTCAACGGCAAGCTCAGACGGGCCCGAGCAAGGATCCGGCAGGAGCTACAGCGGCGGGCGGCCATGGAGATAGAACCGTGAGCCACACGAACAAAGATCGCCGGCTGGACGAGATAATCACCCGGGCGGTCGATATAGGCAAAGTCGAATTCGACCGGACGAAGTGGCTGGACAGGCTGGCGGCCGAATCACAGACACCGGGGGTGTCCAGGCCACGAACTGGCTGCACGAAATCCGAACCACACAAAACGATATGGAGAACTATCATGGAAAGCAAGATCACGAAATATTCGGCCGCCGCCACGATCCTGGTCGCCGCATCGCTCGTTCTGTTCGATCCGTTTGGCCTGTCTGGCGGCCGACACGGCGTCGTTCTCGCCGAGGCGGCCGAGAGAATGAATGAGGTGCTGACGATTACGCACAAAGAGAAACGCGTATACTACGAGCAGGGAAACGACGAGCCCCTGCTGAGAGCGGAGGCTGTCAAGTACATCTCCTCGCGCCAAGGAATCGTGGAGGAGCAGTACGACCAAGAGGGCAACCTCATGCACCGCGTCTACATCCAAAAGGAGCCCCAGCAACTCGTCTTCCTATTCGTCAAGGGAAAGCAATACCTCATGATGCCAATGGCTGATTCCTGGGCCCGCCTGATGGAGAACCTGACGCCCAAGGGCATCGTGGAGCATTTCAAGGCAGGAAACTGCAAGGAACTCGGGCCCGCCAAGATCGACGGGCATGATGTGGTGGGATTTGAGACGCTTGATGCGGGGAGCTTCCCCATCCCTCAGCAGTACCACTTCCTCTTCCCGATCGAAGGGATCAAATGGCAGTTCTGGATCGAGGAGAAGAGCCTGCTTCCCGTGGCGATCGATCTGGAGGTCACGACGGGTCGCGGCCTCTTTACATCCTTCAAGAAGATGCGGATCACCTGCCACGCTTACGACATGCAGTACGATCAAGAGATACCTGCTTCCGTATTCGATCCGAACATCCCGGACGACTACGTGCCGCTGAACCTGGAGTCCATCGTCCAGGAAAACGCCGCCTGGCTCGGCGTCGGCGCCTTGCCTGTGATCGGTTTCGTCGCCTACCGTCGGCGTTCCAGACGTCGCGGTCGGGTCCGCCTGGAGAGTTGATGACGACCTTTCATGAGACGCTCCCTGGCGGGGCAACTGAAAAACTGGGCCGTGCCCGTATACAATGCCCCGTCCTTGGCCTCGGACAGGGCTCTTCTCTTGCCCATCCAGGACACGAGCGGGGCCCAGTGAAGAACGTGGGTGTGTCGAAGGGCTGCGTATTAGACTAACATTGGCTGTGCAATTGTCTTGAATGTGCTTGAACGTCTGCCTGCCGTCCCGTGCAGAAAGGGTCATTTCGAAAGACGCAATATGCGCAGAAAGCATCTTCTTCTATTGTGCACTATCGTTGGCTTTCTGTTTGGCTTTGTTGGGGCCGGATGTGTGACGGCGCCGAGACTATCGCCCGAGGACAGAAAGCGAGATATTCAATTTCTGGCGGACTGGACGAGAGATTATCATCCTTTTGTCGAACTGAACGAGAAGTATAAGAACACGCCGAGCTATGAAGCTCCGTTGCCGCGGTATCTGGAATTTGCCGAAAATGCACAGAGTCATGAGGAATTCTATCAGGTCGTAAACGGCTATTTCAACGTCATCGGGGCTTCCGGCCACTTCTATCCGCTCGGCGAAGAGATATTGAAATGGGGCAAAATCGGCTTATTCCTGGGGATCATCAAGCTGGATATCACTCCCGGCCAATGTGATCGGGCGCGGTATTGGGCCAGGCTATCGGGCAGAGTCTCCACTCGTGTCCATCCTCCCTTGCATATTGTTCACAGAGAAGGCAAATACCTCACAGATGACGACCGGCAATATAATGGAACGACCGTACACAAAGGCTCCGAGATACTCAAAGTCAATGGAATGGCGTGTTCGGCCTATCTGGATTTCATCAGGGAAAGCACGTCCTTGCGCTATGATGCCTACCCCAAGGATTGGACCAGGCAATATCTGCTGATCATCGATGAAGGGCCGACACACAAGGGATGGCAAGTCGAATTCCGTCTGCCGGACGGATCACCGTTGAAGGCCTTTGTCCCCAAGATCAAAGGCTATCCCACCCCGAGACAAGAGCCGGT
>CBFDDG010000464.1:0-4171 GCA_965603505.1 uncultured Phycisphaerae bacterium
CAATCATCGGCTTCCGCCACGCCTGCCACCGGCATCAAGTCACGCCGTCAAACAGTCGATAGGAGCAGTGCAAGACTTCTAATGGCACGGAGATATGACAAAATGCCTGATAATCGAGTGACTGTTAGATTGATAATCGTTGCCCTCGTGATTCTCTTGTGCTCTGCAGGGCGTGCGGACGAGGTTTCGTGGATTCGCGGAAAGTCCGGCCCACCGAAGTGGTCGATTCAGCCAAATGAACCAAATGAGACTGATATCATCCGCTTTTCCGGTCCCACCTTCTCCTACCTGAACCGTTCCATTGCCGAGGGTGCATTGGGCGGCAGACCCGCGCTGGAGATGGATGCGGCCATCAGGCAGGTCGAGCTGTACTTCGATCCGCCACCCAGCAGTGACTCCGGGAGCTTTTGGGATCCGGTGTGCGGTCTGGAAGGCTCGTTCGGGCCCCTCGACGCGGGGCAATGGCAGTTCCTTTGCACGCGGGAGGAGACCGCCTTCGTCATCACCTTCGACGTCGTCGGTCCCGGCGCTCCGGTAAGCGTACTCTACGTCGATGCATATGCGACCGGTGCGAGAGACGGATTGAGCTGGAACGATGCATTCGCCGACTTGCAGGACGCCCTGGCGGTGACACAAGGGCCCAGCGAAATCCGCGTGGCCAAAGGCCTGTACCGGCCGGATCGGCCGGCGGAGGACGAGTTCGCGGATCCGCTTGCGGCCTTTCACCTCCGGAATCAGGTCGTTCTGAAGGGCGGATACGCGGGATCGAGCGGTCCCAATCCAAACGAGCGCGACGTTGTGACCTATGAGAGCATCCTCAGTGGAGACGTGTACGGCGACGACGAGCCGCCCGCTCACCCGTCCGGCATGGTCGTCGATCGAAGCCGGTCGGACAACAGCTATCACGTTGTGATGGCGATCGAAGTGGATTCCTCGGCGGTGCTGGACGGCTTCACGATCGTGGGAGGCCATGCGTTCGGCTCGCAGGTGCCGGACAAGTTTAGTTGCGGGAGCGGCATCTACATCGAGGGAGCCAGCCCCGTGATTCGTAATTGCCTGATTGCCGGCAATGCGGCCGGCCACTACGGCGCCGGCATTTACAGCCGAAACCCGTGCGCCCCCACACTGATCGATTGCGTCATCGCGGACAACTGGAGCCAGTGGTGGGGCGGCGGCGTCTTCAACGACGGCAGCGACATGCACATGGAGCGATGCCTCATTAGCGGCAACGGCGTGCGCTACCATGGCGGAGGCGTCCACAATCACACCAACGGCCAGTTAATCCTGTCGAACTGCATCCTCACGGGCAACACGGCGAGCGATCCGGCCTGGGGCCAGGGAGGGGCGCTATACAGCTTCCTTGCGGTCACTCATCTGAACCACTGCACCCTGACGGGCAACCGGGCGCTCCTGGGGGCCAGTCTCGCCTTCGATTCCGTGGGGCCGGTGAGCCAGAGCGACCTGCGAATGAGCAATTGCATCCTGTGGGATGCGAACGACGCCATCTGGAACAACGACCGGTCCATGATCGAGATCGTCTACAGCGACGTCTGGGGCGGCTGGCCCGGCGAGGGCAATATCGACGCCCGTCCCGGTTTCACGACGATGGGGCAGTGGGACGGCGGCGGCACGCCGACGGACCCGTGCGATGATGCCTGGCTCGAGGGGGACTACCGCCTGCTCTGGGAATCGCCGTGCGTGGACGCAGGTGATCCGCGTGAGATCCCCGACGTGCAGACGACGGATTTCGCCGGCCGGTCGCGTCTGTCCGGCTTTGCCGTGGACATGGGAGCGTACGAGTTGAAGAACGATCCGCCGGTAGCCGATGCCGGGCCTGACGTGTACGGTTTCTCGATCACCGGCGAGACGGGCCTTATCACGCTGAATGCACGGCGCTCGTTCGATCCCGAAGATCAGCGGCTGAGCTGTCAATGGTATCGTGACGACCGGCTCGTTTCCACGGAGATGGAGTTCACAATCGAGCTGCCGCTGGGCGAACAGGCCTTCACGCTCGTCGTCAATGACGGCGTCCACAATTCCCTGCCCGACGAGGTGCTCACAAGCGTCACGGAGGTCATCGGCGCGAGGGTCTTCATATCACCACGCGAAATGGAACGCCTCAGGACGGACAAGCCGGTCACCGCTTTGGTCGAGATGCCGGCGGGCAAGGGACCCGCCGATTTTGACGCGACCGAACCGGCGCTCCTCTTCCCGGGTGGGGTCCAGGCGGTGGCGCAGACGGCCTTTACCTGGCTCAACGGCAAGGCCATCGTCCTGCTCAAGTTCGACAGGGCCGACATCATGGCGGCCGTGCCCGACAACGGGCCCATCGAGATGAGGGTCGTCGGCCGGCTCGAGGACATGTACTTCTTCAGCGGGGTCGACAACGTTCGGATCAGGTAAGACGGCCCTCCGGGGCCTGGGCCACGGTCACGCGAATCTCACCGAATCGATTCCTCCGGTAGTTCCATCTTGACGCCCTCGTCAATGGGCATTCTGTCCGGCAGTGCGTCCGTCTCTCTTATGAGGCGGACGAGTTCGGCTTTCAACTCGTTCATCCTGCCACGGCAGGCGGGGTCGTCGATCAGGTTCCTGGTCTCGCCGGGGTCTTGCTTCAGGTTATAGAGTTCGGCCATGTGTCGATCCGGTCCCCCGTCGCCGTGCGGATAGTGGACGTACTTCCACTCGTCCGTTCGGACGCCGCGGACATTCGGGGTGTAGGGAAACTGCTTCTCGTAATTGTATTCGTACAACCAGCTCTTGCGCCAGTAGCCCGTGTGCCCTTCGAGCAGCGGTTTGAACGATCGGCCGTGGACCCTTGGGAGCGGTGGGGCCGAGCAGATGTCGAGGATACTCGGCGCCACGTCGACATTAAGCACCATTTGCTCGACGACCGTCCCGGGCCGGATGAGTGCCGGATACCGCGCGAGCAAGGGAACGCGTATGCTCGGCTCGTGCATCGTTCGCTTGTCCGTCATTCCGTGCTCGCCGAGGAACATCCCATTGTCGCCGGCAAAGATGAACAGGGTGTTGTCCAACTGCCCTGATTCCTTGAGGGTCTCATAGATCTGGCCCACGCTGTCGTCAACGGACTTGATCGTGGCGGTGTACGAGCGGACGAAATCTGCAAAGTGCCTCACGCTCTCGGGGCTGCTGTCGGGGAAATCCTTTCGAAAGCCGTACAGGGGCCCGTAAATGCCATGCCACGTGTTGATGCGCTGCTTGACCCAGTCGGGCTTTCCCTCCAGCGCAAAGGCGGTGGCCGGATACTCGATCGGAATATCATCGTAGATGTGCCGGCACTTCTCTTCCGGTGTGAACGGTGTGTGCGGTGCTTTGTGTCCGAGGATGAGCAGGAAGGGACGCTCGTGCCCTTCCCGGAGCCATTCGACGGCCATCTCGGTCACGCGATGCGTGTAGTATCCCTTCCGCACCTCCCGGTGGCCGTTGACGTTGAATTCCGTGTCGTAGTACTGCCCCTGGCCTCTATGGGTAATCCAGTAGTCGAAGCCGGGCCGTCGTTCGTCGCTCTGCTCGCCCATGTGCCACTTGCCGACGTAGGCGGTCTCATAGCCGGCGGCTTGCAGCGCACGCGGGAAACTCGGCAGATCCGCTGGGTAGTCCGTGAAGTTATTGACCACGCCGTGCGTGTGAGCGTACAGACCGCTCAGGAACGAGGCCCGACTTGGTGAGCACAGGGAGGTCGTGACGAACATATTCGCGAACCGGGCGCCTTCGCCCGCCAGCCGGTCGAGATGGGGTGTCTTCAGGAACGGATGTCCCTCACATCCGAGGTGGTCCCATCGCTGATCATCGGTGAGGATGAATACGACATTTGGCCGACGGCTCTCCTGCGCCCGGCCGGCCGTCGAGCCTTCACGCCGGGCGTTTCGTTCGCAGCCGGACAGAACAAGCGGGGCAATGCCTCCAACGGCCAGTGAGCCCTTCATGAAAGATCGACGAGTGAGTTCTTGGAAGCTCCGCCCGGGCCGTTTCTTGCTGTGCCTCATCTTGATCTCCTGTGATATGTGCGGTGCACGAGAATTAGCCATAACGCACAGGAGATAGCAGATTGGCCGGGTACGTGCAAGACCCCACAGGAGGGTGCCGCGTTGGGACGCAGGATTTTGCGTCTCTACAGTGTGTGGGTTGGACTGCGTCCACCCTCCGT
>CBFDDG010000465.1:0-4165 GCA_965603505.1 uncultured Phycisphaerae bacterium
CCTACCATCATGAGGACAGAGGATTCTCCGGAGACTGCTGCTATTTCACACAGCGTCATTTCATCGACCGCATGCTCGACGGCAAGCCCTTCGAAACCAACGGCCCCGAATACCTCCGAAGCCTTGCCGTGCAAGAGGCCGTGTACACCTCCGCCGAATCGGGCCGGCCGCAACGCGTGGAATATCTCTGATCAGGCCTGATCGCTGGTCTCCGGCCGGCCGTAATAAAGGATCAGGCCAGGCTTCACCCTCGCCGGCGGCCTGTGCTGTGGGGCGCCTTCCTTCCAAGAGTCATGTCAAAAAGGGCCGGGGCAACATCTACAGGCAGATCATCGGCGACGGTCCAAAGCTCCACAGGATTCTCCCGGTTCCTGTTGGCGCCTGTATGCGGCAGAGGCGCAGAAAAAAACCCTCCGATGTGCGGGAGGGTCGGCGATACGGAATTGTAACACGCAAACCTGGGCGGGGTGTGAGCCGCCTACGGTTTCTGAGACGTTCTTTCCGTTTCGTCCGCTTTCTTGTGGACGGACTCCTCGGCTTTCTCCACCGGTTCGTTGTTGCCGCCGCCCAGCTCCTTAGCCTCCGCTTCGGCCTTCTGGGCCTTCTCCCGCTGGATGGCGTCGTAGATCTCCCTCCGGTGGACGGGGATGCACTTAGGGGCGGTGATCCCCAACCGGACCTTGTCTCCGCGGACATCGACGATCGTGATCTCCACGTCGTCGCCGATCATGATGGACTCATCTCTTTGTCTGCTGAGAACCAACATCGTTAACTCCTTTTGTCGGCTGGTTTTACAAAATTCTTACGAACGGAAGAATTTCTTTGTTCGTTTTGCCGATTCGATCCTCTTTTCAAATATGCGGCGGCTCCAAGAACTCAGGGCCCTTGGTGCCGCTCGGTCCTCCAGGCGTTCAGGACATCTATATTTCGGCTAATTGGGGGGGGCGAACCAGACAAATTCAGTTTTCTTTCCGCGCGGCGGTCCCACTATGGGACGTTATCGATGTAAGTCTCTGTGAGGTAAGGGCTTAGTTGCAGTCTCGACGGCAAAAAAAGTCGGGAGAACGGGCGGTTATCCGGCACTCCCGTGCTTTCGCCAGTACTCGTACCGTATCGCCAGCCAGTATCCGAGGACGGAACCGAGAGCGCCGAGAGCGACGAGCTGGACTGGGAGAATGGCACAAACACTGTGCGGGAAGAACGTGGCGGGGCGCATCTCGGCGAATCGCCGGACGACCTCGGCCCTGCCGTACACTACCTCCGCGAAGCCGATGACGAATACGGAGGCAATCGCTGGCCAGAGGTAGCTCAGATTGAAGAACTTCTTGACCGCGAATGCCGAGACGGCAAAGGCTCCAATCACGGCGAAAAGAATCTGACCGACCGCCGGCTGAGCGGCGACGATATTATCGGAAGCGATGAGATCCTGTGCGAACACGCCCACAAAGAAATGGCCAACGAGCACGGCGACAAGGAGGGCGAACAGACCGTGGATACAGGCGTTGGGATCGAGGTGCCTCTTCTTGGGGATGACGTCAACGGGCTCGGTGAGGATGGATCGGACGTACTGGGCGACCAGGACGCCTGCAAAGCCCGCCGTGACGATCAACAGCCAATAAACCGGCTCGAAACGTAGCGAGTGCAGCAGGGCCTCACGTTCACGAGGTTCCATGTGGCCCTGAGTCAGGGCTCGCATGGGACCCGAACGGCCCGCCCAGACGGCCAAGCCGAAGGGCACCGCCAGGATGCCGATTTCACGCCCGTGAGGCCAGGCAATAAAGTAGCTCGCAAAGCCGGCGGCAAATGCCAGAGCGAGTAAGACCATCGTCCCCGAAGGACTTATGCTCCAGGCGCGCACGGGCAGCATAGGATCCTCCGGTGCGGCCAGCGGCCAAGCCAGAATCCCGATAACGATGATGCCCAACGCCGCCACGGCGGCGATCCTCAGCTTGTCAATCCATGACAGTTCCATAACGTACGTCTCCCAAAGAATACCTTACGCTATCACCGAGAGCCAATGTTGTCAACCTCACGATGCAGTCAGGCTGCGCATCCGGAATAATGGGAAAGCCACTCTAACCATGAGTCCCTCGCATCAGCCGACTTGACCTTGGCGAATCGGGGCCGGCATTGGCGGCTGTCTCTGGGATCGCGAGTCAGAACTGGCGAGCCAGTGAACGGCACTCATCGTGACCGTCAAGGTATCGGTCCGTCGGGCACGGCATTTGAATCCGGCATGAGTTCATCGATGTGGTATCTCAGTTCATAACTGTCAGGACCGGATCGGCGAATGAGCCCCCACCCGATCTCCAAGGAATTGAGGATCCGCGTCATTCTTTCCGGGGATACACGCATCTCTTCGATGAGCTCTGCTTTTGTAGTAGTCCCGGCTGTTATGTGCCTCAGGACTTCCATCCCCTCGACGCCAACGCCGAGTGATATTGTGGCTGTTCGTGGTGGTTGTTGGATCTGTGAGAAGTACTTCTGACCATTGGCCTGAAGAGTTCCCGGTTCGCTCAGGAGGATAGTTTTCCCACGGACCTTTCCAACGACATGGTCCGCCTCCATCTCTATCGGTTTGCAGTGTTTCGCAAGATAGAGCAGGTAAGCCTGAGACCCTGCTCCGGAAATCCAGCCGTCGTACGGAGTCACAAGAACGATATCCTCCGGCCCTTCCAGGAGTGGGTCCAGCCAGGTAACATCCGGGTCTCGGTGGGACTGAAGTTCCCGCAGGGCAAACATGTAGCCCCAGAATGACCGTGGGCCATCGTCCGTGGGACGCCATGTTGCTTGTGTTAGTGCAAGTGGTGCTCCTCCGGCGAGGCTCGGACGCACGGGCAGAAAGCATGCGAGTACAACGCCCAGGACGAGCGCGCCATGGAGGACACACTGGCCCCATCTTCGGACGGCTGCCGCTTCCGCCAGGGTCCATGCCGCAAGCAGCGCAACGAACATGTAGAAGGGCATAAGGTATTTCGGTGTCACGATCGACGCAATGGGATAGAGAAGCACGGCCAACGGACAGAGGATCAACAGGTCGAACCATCTTCGGTTGCGTATCGTGCAACAAAGCCTCGAGACAGCACCTGCGGCCACTGCCATCCAGATGAACAGGTTGATGCCAATCAGGCTGAGAAGGATTCTCTCACTGAGAGATCGACGAAGAACTCCGCCGCTGCCCGCGATTCGGTTGTGCCCCAGAAATGCGCCAAGCAAAGCACCCGGGCTGAATAGGCCGCACAGATACCCGACTGCGAATACAATGGCGCTGCCGGCAACGAAGGCCAGGCTGTTTCGCCACAGACCGGAGGAGCCGGCTCGAACCATGAGAAACATGCACATGGGATACATCAAAGCGAAATCGAATCGGCAGAGACAAGCCAGGGCAAGGCATGACCCGGCCGCGAGGTCGCGAGCGATGCTGCGCTTGTGTCCGAGACCGCCAATCCAATCTTCGCAAGTGAGCCAGATCGTCACCGAGGCAAACGCGAATCCGAAGACTGTGGAGTTCATGTATATGGATCCGAACAGACATTCCGGAATGAGCAGGACGATACCGACCAGAACAGGTGTGCTGAGCCGCCGTGAACTGATCTTCCGCATGGCGGCAAGCAGGATTGTCATACCCGTTGAGCCCAGAAGCGCAGGGAGGAACATGCACAGGTGTACATTGCCGGTCAGCCTATACACCATGCGAATGATCTGGTACGTAAGAGGCTGCCAGGCGAACCAGTAGAAGGGGATGTCGCCCTCCATCGCATCCTCATAGAACACGCTGCCCAACATGATCTGGATACCGTCCCAATCGCCTCCGGACAGATTGATCAAGGAGGTCGTGAGAAGCAAGAAGAACACCAGTACCAGTGTACTGTCGCAGAGGCGGCTGCTATCGGCTGAGTCGGCTATGTTCTTCGTATACATCTGTATCTTCCCTTGCGGGGTTCGACCGACCATTCATTGTCCATCGACCACGCGGATCTTCCACCATTGTATCGGTAGAATCTGGCGCGTCGGCCAGAGAAATTGCGGGCACAAGGAGACCGGCTCTCTTCAAGAGAGTGGAACGATCCGGGAGTCCCTGCGGGACCTACGCTGCATCTCATCATGCAGTCAGACTATGTGAAGGGCGGGTGCGCGGACGCCGAACATTGACGGGTGGGGCCCG
>CBFDDG010000466.1:0-4161 GCA_965603505.1 uncultured Phycisphaerae bacterium
TCTACGGCGCCTATCGCGATTTCCAGCGCATGGTCCGCACCGAACAGTACAAGCTGATTCGATACCCGCACGTGCGCGAGGTGCAGTTATTCGACCTGAAGAACGACCCCTGGGAGGCCACAGACCTCGCCGAGGACCCGCGCCACGCCAACACCGTGCGCCAACTTGACAAGGAGCTCCATCGCTGGATGAAAGAGACGCAGGACAAGCTCAAGCTCGCCAAGCTGTAAGAGAAGATTAAACGGCAGAGGACGCCGAGAGCAATCCCGCCTCCTACCCGATCCAGGGACCAGGAATATTGCGGAAAGCACTTGTTTTTTGTGTAATCTGAAGGCCTGTCCCTTGTCTCTACTGTGGAATGGGGATACGACCCCAATCCGAATGCGGAGTTCTCGTTGGACGAACGCAGCGACAGAGACTTGGTTTTGGCCTCGCGCCGGGGGGAGCGGACGGCGTACGCCGGACTGGTCCGCCGGCACTACAACCACGTCTTCCTCGTCTGTCTCGGTGTGCTCGGCAACGTTCACGACGCCGAGGACGTCGCACAGGACACGATGATCAAGGGATTCGAGCGAATCCGCCAGCTCCGCGACGGCGCGCAGTTCGCCGGCTGGGCCATCGCCATCGCCCGGAACCTGAGTATCAACCTGCTCCGCAAGCGAAAGACCGCCGGGAAGCTGTGCGATGCCGGCAGATCGGCCGGAAGTGCACGGACTGAGTTCGGCCACGAGGATTTGCAGCAGGCAGTGGCCCGGCTCCCGTGGGACCTGCGGCTGCCGCTGGTGATGTACTACTTCGACGGCCAGGATGTCGGGGCCGTCGCCGAGAAGCTCGAGATATCGACCTCAGGAGTCTACCTGAAGCTCAGAACCGCCATAAAAGAATTGCACGATATCCTTACTGCACAAGGAGAGACACCATGAACGGTCCTTGTCCGCAATGGCAGGATAAGATCATCGATTACACGCTCGCCGCGCTGGATGCTCGGCAGGCCGAAACCCTGCGCGAGCACCTCGGAGAGTGCATCGGCTGCCGGCAGTACCTTCACAGCCTGAACGCACGGGGCGAATCGCTCGTCGGGCTGGGCGCAGAGATCGGGGCCGGCATGAGTGCCCGCCAGGACACGGTGATTCAGGCGCTGGAGGAAGTCGTGCCTGCCGAGGTTCCCACGGGCCGACTGGTTCCGTTCATCGGAGGCTTCCTGCGAACGGCCGTCGCGGCGGTCCTGATCCTTGGGGCTGGGATTCTGATCGGTCGAGCGACGGGCCCGCAGCCCGTGGACGTCGGGCAGCTTCGCACGGATCTGGAAGCGTCCGTCGTCGCGGCGCTGGAGTCCGTCGCCCGGGAAGATGTCCTGGCCGAGATGGAACAACGGCTGCAGGCCGGTCTGTCGGCCAACGACGCCAAGTTGCGAATCGAGCTGGCCGAGCAAGTCCGGCGAGACTTGCGGGCCTTCGCCTCGCAGTTCGCATCGAGTTCCGAGACCATGATGGACCGGCGGTTTGCCGAGATCGTGCAGCTCATCGAGGCGGCCCGCTTGAAAGACCGCCAGCGGGTCGCCCGGGCCCTGCAACAGATCAGGGCGCAAACCGGCGTCGGACTACAATCGCTCGCCGCACTGACGGCCGATGCCTCCCTTACCACGGTGGAGAATTGATTTGACGGTTGGATACGTGAGTGAAGCACAATAAGCCTGTGAAAGGATCGAACCATGACACGCGTGAACCGAGCCTTTATGGCCTTCGTCCTCGTCGGCCTGCTGACACCGAGCCTGAGCTGGGCGGAACGCGCGTCCGGTGAGGGGGCCGGGAGAACCTATCTCATCTCCGGAATGGTGGGCGTGCCGGGCGTGACCCTCAAGGGCTTGCCGGGCGATCCAACCAGCGATCAACGAGGTTTCTATAGTGTGCAGGTGGAGCAGGGCTGGTCCGGCACCGTCACTCCAGCCAAAGAAGGCTACGTATTTGAGCCTGAGACGAGGGTGTACAGCTCGATCTTCGCAGATCTGCCGAATCAGGACTACGCAGCCAAAATCATGACATTTGCCATCTCCGGCAACGCGCACATGGCCGGTGTGACAATGGAAGGCCTGCCGGGGCATGTCGTGACGCATCCGGACGGCCGATACGGGACCAAATTGCCGTATGGCTGGACCGGAACGGTTGTGCCCAAGAAGAGCGGCTTTCGATTCGAGCCATCCCAGCGTGCCTACGAGAGGCTCACGGAAGATCAAACGAACCAGGACTACCGTGCCCATCCGGAAACGGTGGTCATATCCGATGTCATACAACTGAGCCATGAGGGACCGCTTGAGGGAGTGACGGTGAGGCCCGAACCGGAGGGTGATGCCGATGTCACCGATTCCCAGGGGAGATATATAGTCCGAGTGCCGTACGGCTGGACCGGCCACCTGAAGCTGGCTAAGGAGGGTTACGAGTTCCCAGACACGCTCTCGCTGCGATATGTCAACGTGACGCACCATCTCATCGACGGTGAACGTATGCCGGCATTGGAAGAGCCGGTCATTCCGCCACCGCGAGCCTCTGCAATGCTTTCGCGCCCGGTCTTACCCGCAGCGGCGAGCGACGTGCTTGTGATTGCCACAGACGAAGTCGCGCCGGCGCGGTTTGCCGAGATGACCGAAGACATGGGTGTGATGCTGCATATTCTGCGGGAGCAGCTCAGCGAGCCCCGGATGATTCTTGGTGTGCTGTATGATTACGGCGATTTCTTCGGCGGCGGCGGTCGCGACATACGTGCGATCTACCTTCAGGGCCATGGCGCATTGTTCCTGATGGAAATGGATTTCCCCCTGTCGTTCCCATCGGAGTCACGTGGCGAGGGCGGGCAGAAAGAAAAGGAACCCGTCGATCCGGTCTGGCAGAGGGCCAGGCAGCGACTGTACGCCCCGCCCGGCGCCATGCGGTACGGCACCAGGGGCCGGCCGGGTGGGACAGACGGGGTGAGCTTCGAGCAGTTCCGGGAAGACCTCGTCAAGACGCTCCGACACGCCGCGAATATCCGAAACATCGAGCCGAATGAGTGGGTTATCCTGACCGTGGTCGGACGGGGCGAGGCAGGTTTTGGAGCCGGCCCATCCGGCCGTGGCATGAGCGGTATGATGGGCGGAGGCGGGGGTGGCATGATGGGCGGAGGCGGATGGGTCCAGGGCGGCGGATACAGTGCCGGAGGCGGCTCCACCAGCGGTGGAACCGGCTCGTTCGGCGGTCGCGGGGGCTTCTACATGGATTCGCGTTCGTATTCCGGCGCGCGGCGCGACCGTTTGGGAAGCCGCCTTGGGCAGTCCCAGGCTCCCTCCGCTTCGACAACCGTTCTGACTATCCAGGCGAAGAAGGCCGACATTGATGCGTTGGCCCGGGACGATATCGACCTCGAACAATTCCGGCAGAAGGTGAAAGTCTTCACGTACTGAACCTCGCATGTAAGGAGTCGAATCATGAAACGAACCACACAGATCCTTGTGACGGCTCTGGTGCTCCTTTCTCTGATCATGCCGGCGACGCTCTCCCAAGTCCGAAGTCCCTCTCGCAGTGGAAGCCGGGCCAGCGGACGCAGGGTCGGCGGCGTCCTTCCGCCGGACCAGCAGCCAGAGTTCGTTCGCGAAATGGCCGAGCGGCACCAGCAACGGATGCGCGAGATGCAAATGCGGATGGAAGAAATGCAGCGCCGGGCCGAGGAAAGCCGCAATCAGGCCATTCAGCGAGCCCTCCGCGCCACCGATACACAGTGGCGGCAGATCAAGCCGAAACTGGAGCGCATCGAGAGGTTGAAAGCCGAGGCAGACGTCGCCCTCGATCCGGGCTCATCCGGCGGGGCCGGCGGCTTTCAGGGCGGCGGGATGACCTTCGGCGGCGGATTCGTCGGTGGCGGAGGCGGCTGGGCCTCCGGCTTTGAGTCGACGGGGCCGACGTCCCCCGAGCAGCCGGGGCAAACCCGGAGCCAATCCAAGACGTGGACGTGGGGTTCTCCCCAGAAGAGCCCGATGGATATGAGCGAAGGAGAAATCCTCTGTGACGACCTGAATCGTCTCTTGCACTATCCGTCCGCCTCCCCGGAGGAGATCGCCCAGAAAGTGGATGCGCTGCGTCAGGTCCGGACCCGCGCCCGGCAGGACCTGGCCCGGGCGCGGCAGGAGCTTCG
>CBFDDG010000467.1:0-4151 GCA_965603505.1 uncultured Phycisphaerae bacterium
ATTGGGTGAGGGGGCATCCGACTCGCCCGACCGATTGTTCCCCCAGCCTACAACCGAGCCATTGGCCTTAAGGCCCAGACTGTACCGTGCTCCCGCCGCCACGGCCACGAAGTCCTTGTTCGGCCACGGGACCCTGCACTGATCGAATCCATCATGTCCCCAGGCCACAATGGTGCCATTTTCCTTCAAGCCAAGGCCGTGCTCTGCCCCAGCGGCTATCGCCGTGAAGTCCCGGTTGGGCGAGGGGACATTGCATTGGCGGGACATATTGGCTCCCCAAGCCACAATGGAGCCGTCTTCCTTGAGGCCCAGACTGAAGTAGTGGCCTGCGGCCACAGCCGCGAAATCGCGGTTGGGCGACGGGATCGTACACTGGCCCGACCGGTCGCGTCCCCAGGCGAGCACCGAGCCATCGGCCTTCAACCCAAGACTGTGCAGCGATCCGGCCGTCACCGCCACAAAGTCGACATTCGGCGGAGGGGCTTGACACCGTCCGTTCAGATCGTATCCCCACGGGACGACGGAGCCGTCCTCTTTCAGCCCCAGGCTATGGTGCTCGCCTCCGGCAACGGCGACGAAACCACTGTTCGGTGCAGGGACATTACGTTGGCCCTCCAGGTTGCCTCCCCAGACGACGACCCGACCATCCTTCTTGACGCCCATACTATGGTCCGAGCCGGCACCGATGGCGACGAAGTCTGTGTTTGGCGAAGGGACTTTGCATTGGCCTTCCTCGTTCGATCCCCACGCGACAATAGACCCATCCTCCTTGAGGCCGAGGCTGTGGTTAGCTCCCGCTGCGATCGCAACAAATCCCCGGTTGGGCCATGGGATATCGCATGCGCCGTAAAACCATATCCCCCAAGCGGCGACCTTGCCATCCTCCCTGAGGCCCAGGCTGTGGAGTTCGCCCGCAGCAACGGCGACGTAGCGGCTGTCGGAAGAAGGGACTTCGCACTGGTCGAAGCCATTATGTCCCCACGCGACGATGGAGCCGTCTTGCTTGAGGCCCAGACTGTGGCTCCGTCCGCCGGCGACGGCAACGAAGCTGTCATTGGGTGAACGGACTTCGCACTGCTTGTAGAGGTTCGATCCCCATGCGACGATGGAACCGTCAGCCTTGACACCGAGACTGTGGTAGGTCCCGGCCGCGACGGCCGCAAAGCCGGAACCGGGCGACGGAACATCACACTGGCCATCCTGGTTTTCGCCCCACGCGACAATCACACCATTGTCTCTGAGGCCCAGACCGTGGCTCCCTCCGGCGGCAATGGCGGTGAAACCGCTTTCCAGGTAAGCGGGGGCCACCTGGTGCCCCCAGCCCACGACGCTGCCTGTCTCGGCCATCCCGCCGGTCGTCCCCAAGAACGTCGCATAGACACTGAGCGTGATTTCAGTCAAGAGTCGAGCGCGCATGCGTCTGTCTCCTCCAAAGTCAAGGCTTTGTGGGGCGCCGCCGCGGTAGCGCCATTCTATGGTCACTGTCGGCTTGCCGAGTGACCTGCGACGGTCGACCTCGTGCCCCTCGGACACCTCGTCTTATTATCCGAAATTGACGCGGCCGATTCAAGAGAATAATCATCAGATAGCAACTTCGCGTCATCCCTCGGGGGACATGGTGTCGCGCCTGCACATGTCACAGACGGCACACAGCTTTGCACGCTCGGCGACGGAGAGCCTTCTTGAATTGATGATTGACTGGTGGCGATCGGCCGTTCTTTCTATGTCCCCGACGCGCTTCGGGTCGCAGGAACCGTGGCTCACGCCCCGCGGCTGGAGGTGGATTCCCGCCTTCGCGGGAATGACAAAGGGAGTATCCGCATTCCTCCACATCCGTCTGTGTCTGCGAGAGCAGTCTCGGCTTGAGGCAGGCGATTAGCTCTTGCGGCGGGGGGGGTGCGGCTTGACAATTGTGCGACTGGCGGCGAGAATTCGAGAACAAGCCCCGGGGAGCTTTGCGTTCGGACTCGCCCGATCACATGAAGCAGTAGCGACATGCCACCTGCGGCACCGGCGGGACGATCGAGTTGATCGGACGACACAAGATACGAGAGCCATCCGAGAACATCGACCGGCCGCAGGAGAAAGAGGGGCCCCTCGCCTGTCACGCGAACTCACCGAGTTGCCTTTCGTATCACAAGACGACAGACGTCTGAGAAGTCCTGGCGGATTATGGAAGACGATACGCCCAAGGAGAGCGTCGTTCTCGTCACCGGCGCAACAGGATACATCGGTGGCCGGCTGGTCCCGCATCTTCTGGACGTCGGCTATCGAGTCCGAGTCATGGTTCGTGATTCGGGTAAACTGCAGCACCACCGGTGGCATGATGCCGTAGAGCAGGTCATCGCCGACCCACTGATACCGGAGACATTGCCGCAGGCTCTGGCCGGCGTAACGTGGGCATTTTATCTCATTCACAGCATGACCGGCGGCGCCGACTTCCGACGGCGGGACATCACGGCTGCACGGAACTTCGGGCACGCGGCGGCAGAAGCAGGCGTTTGCAGAATCATCTATCTCGGCGGGCTTGGTGACCCGCGCGCGGGTCTTTCAGAACACCTCACGTCGCGACAGGAGACCGGGAACGCACTGCGCGAATCCGGCGTACCGGTGACGGAGTTTCGGGCCGCCATTGTCGTGGGTTCCGGCAGCATCTCCTTCGAGATGATCCGACACTTGACGGAGCGCCTGCCTGTAATGATCTGCCCGCGGTGGGTGTTTACCAGAGTACAGCCCATCGCAATCGCAGACGTGCTGGCCTACTTCACGGCGGCCCTGAAGAAACCCGAGACAGCCGGTCGGATCATCGAGATCGGTGGAGCGGACGTCCTGACCTACGGCCAAATGATGACCGGCTACGCCCACGTGCGGGGACTGCATCGGTTCCTGATCCCCGTGCCGGTGTTGACGCCGAGGCTTTCGTCTTATTGGGTGCACTGGGTGACGCCGGTCCGGGCCGCCTATGCGCGTCCACTGATCGAGGGATTGCGGAACGAGGTCGTGGTCTCCAACACCACTGCCTCGATGATCTTCCCCGACCTCCATCCCGTCGGCTACGAAACGGCTGTCCGCCGGGCGTTCGAGGAATTACGGGCCCAGCGGTTCGTGCAAAAACTCCGGAACCAGCCTGCCGGCCAAAACCGTTTCGAAACCATCGCGCAGGAAGGCATGATCGTCGAGCGCCGGAGCCTGACAGTCGAAGCCCCTGCGACCGACGTTTATCGCGTATTCTCCGGCCTCGGGGGCAAGCGCGGCTGGCTGTGCTTCGACTGGGCCTGGCGGCTGCGCGGCGTCGCCGACCGCATGATCGGCGGGGTCAGCCTGCGACGGACACGACCGGATCGTGAGGCGTTGCGGGAAGGCGATATCGTCGATTTCTACCGCGTGGAACAGGTCGTGCCGGACCGCCTGCTGCGGTTCCACGTGGAGATGCGATTGCCCGGCGAGGGATGGATGCAGTTCGAGGCAAGGCCACTTGGCGCAAGGCGGTCTACTCTCGTTCAGACGGTCTTTTTCGCCCCCCGGGGCCTGATCGGTTTGCTCTACTGGCACGTGCTCCACCCCGCCCACCGGCTCATCTTCGCCTGTATGCTCAGGAGAATAGCCCGAGAGGCCGAGACATTCCGCACCGCCGTGAAGCCGCAGGCACATCCATCGAATTCCTGAGCCTACTGCGAGACTTTTCAGAACCGGCTTTCGGCTCAGACGTACCAAGTATTGCCGGGTTAATGACGACCGGTGGAGTAGGTCATTTGTGTATAGGAGATGGTCATGGGGAAGCTGAAAGTTGGGGATAGGGCCCCCTCGTTTTCGTTGACGGACCAGAACGGCCGGCCGGTCTCACTCGCGGACTTCAAGGGCACGAAGCTGCTGCTGTACTTCTACCCGAAGGCGGACACCCCCGGGTGTACGCGGCAGGCGTGCAGCGTCCGTGACTCGGCGGAGCATCTCCAGGAATCCGGTGCGGCGGCCGTTGGCATCAGCCCGGACAAGCCGGAAAAGCAGAAGAAATTCGACGAAAAATACAATCTGGGGTTCCCTCTGCTGGCCGATGCGGACCATAAGGTGGCCGAAGCCTACGGCGCCTGGGGCGAGAAATCCATGTACGGCAAGACGTATGAGGGGATCATTCGCTCCTCGTTCCTGATCGA
>CBFDDG010000468.1:0-4139 GCA_965603505.1 uncultured Phycisphaerae bacterium
ACCTCGCGGACGCCGCAAGTGCAGCGCCCGCCCCTGATACGGAGAATCCTCATGAACAACATGTACGTTAAACTCGCGGCTGCGGCCGTGATCGTGATCGCCGCCATCGTCGGAATCACCCAGGTAATGCAGCCGGAGGAAAAACGCCCGGAGATAATGATGAGCAGCGGTGAATCCCTTAGGCTGCCGGTGATCGTTGTGGAGGGACCAAAGACCCACACGTTTGCCGACAGCTCGACCGTCCGCCTGGCCGAAGGGGCCAACATCCGCACGTACGGCGAGGCGGGCAAGCGCGGCTTCGAGCACTTAGCCGGCCAGATCGATGTCACCGTGGCCAAGGGCCTCGGCGAGTTCATCGTCACGACCGCCTACGGCGACGTGAAGGCCCTCGGCACCCAGTTCAAGATGGAGCTTGTGGACGGCATCGCGGCCGATACGAAGGAGCCCGTCAATCTACTGGCCGTGGAGGTCACCGAAGGCAAGGTCGAGGTCAGCAACGCCAAGGGCAGGACCACGCTTGAGGCGACACAAGACGTCATTGTCGAGACGGACAATGCTCCGTACGATTTCAATCAGGATGAGGCCCTGCCGGCCCGGCTCAAGGAGCGGATTCAGGCGATGGCGGCCGCCTTCGAAGCCGGTGACGCCGCCGCCTGGGCCGCCAACTTCAACATGGACTACGTCGTCAAGCTTGGCAAAGGCCAGGTCGAGTACGATCCGCTCCTGTTCGGCGGGACAAAGGCCGACGCCGAACGGCTGCAAGAAATGCTGAAGGACATCGAGAGTACGGAGGAGCTGTCGCAGGTCTTCCTCAGCAGCGTCAATATCACCGAACCGGTCAAGATCTACGTGCGCTCCGTGGGACTTAGCGCCGACGGCAACCACGCCACGGCCGAATGCGTCCGACGCAAGAGCCACAACCACATGGTCATCACGCGCCCGCAATGGCATTGCTTCGACAACGACTGGTGGCAGATCGACGACTGAGCGAGTTGCCGCCCACCATTGACCACCCGCGCCGGGCTTCGCTGCAAGCCCGGCGTTTTTCATGCGCACCGATACACGGTGCTCACAGGCATGACTCGCCGCTGTTGCATTGCCTTGCCGCGCGGGCGCAACGCAGCCATCCGGATGCCGGCGCAGGCTGTGAAGGCGATATTCAGAATCGGGTCAGTTGGTTTCGATCTCCGCCTTGATGTTGATCGTGATCTGGCCGGGGATGGTCAGATTGACCGGCAGCCCTTTCTCCGGGCCGATCAGGAAATTCTTCACGACGTAGGAGAGCTCCACGGGCTTGTCCACGCTGTCCACCGTGATCTTCACTCTGCCCGTCGTATTGGCCGGCAGGGTCAGCGAGCGAGGCCCGGTCTTGCCCGCGCGCTGCAATTCGAAGGGCAGGTCCGAGTCGTTCTGCACGGAGAACCGCACGGTCTTTTCCCCCTCGTACTCAAGGTCACGAATGCGGACGGCGGCCTGGAACAGCGCATCGAGGAGGTCGCGCCGCCCGATGATCCGGTTCTCGAACCAGACGGCCGTGCGGCTTGCGACGATCGCCTCCTTCAGGGCGGGGATCGTTTTCTTTCGAGCGAAGACCAGCGTCATCGGGCGGTGGGCCTCGGGCGTTGTCTCTTGCAGCGGGGACGGGCTGTGCATGTCGGAGTTGCCGAAGAAGACAAGGTCCCTCTCGAGGGCCCATTCCTGCGCCTCGGGATAATAGGACCTGCCGTTGACGACCTCGATGCCGCGCAGGTACTTCTTCTCATACAACGTCGTGTGAATGTCGAACCAGCCTTTGTGTTCGGGCTTCCAGCTCGGGTGGTTCCACCAAATGAACGCCCCCTGCTTGTCCGCCGCGGCCATGACGTCCAACAGCTCCTCGGTGTCGAGCGGCGTGACATCATCAAGGAAGATCGCGTTGAAGTGTCCGGGCGGCGTCTCCCGAGTGATCTCGGCCCCCTTGACGAGCAGAATGCCCCGCTCCTTCGCGCGAGGCAGCGCAATCTCATAAGGACGATTGTGGTTCGTAGGGATATCGTCCTTGTGCGGCTGATACTCGATGTGGTCCGTGATGCTGATCGCATCGAGCCCCTCGCGCCAGGCCTCGTCCACACGGACCGTCGGCCAGACGAGCCCGTCGGAGAACACCGTATGCATGTGGAAGTCGCATTTGAGCGTCTTGTATCCCAGGATATCGGGGATGCGGATATCCTGCCGGACCTGGCCCAGCGCCATGGAGGCATAGAGCAGGACCGCGACCATCATCATCACTACCGGCCTGGATCGGAGCATTCTGTTCATTGAGAGACCCCTTTCTTCAAACTGCTGTCCCAAGGATGCGACTGCCCTGTCGCGTGCATACGCCCCCGGTACGATAGCATCTCTCATGCCCGGGTGCAAGCTTCCGCTGCCGGCCCGATGGAAATCTCAGATGGCCCCGCCCCCGTTGGCCGATACGTAGGACAGGCCCGCTCCGTCCGGCGGGACCGTTGGCGCGGTCAACGTAGGCGTCACGTACGGGCCCGGTGAGAGCGCGCCGGAACACGGGCTTATCGGACGGCGACTGAAAGAGGGTTGACAAGATGGACAAAGGATGGTATACTTCAAGTTCAGTTTTTCGGATCTGTCAGCATCGACACGGGCCCCGGCTTTCGTCCGTGTGTGATTCGATCAGACCGGCTGTGTCCGGAGGAGGACACGCCAGACGTTTTGTTCTTCGACGCGTTGCACAACGGAATGGCCCAACGCAGTCCAATGATGTCTGCGACGCCCCTACCGGGCGAGCCGGCAAATCGTTTGGGTGGTGATACCGTGGGTGAAATCGACCCCATTCTTACACAGATCGACAGGCTCATCCGACTCTCACGCCTCAGAGAGATTGAATTCATCATGAGCACCGATGCGGGCGAACGCGTGCACGAGATCACGGCGGCGCTCCAACGGCTTCGTCCCGGTGAATACCTTCTGGGCACGGGGCCTTCCACCGTCGGGATCGTCCCGTTGCACGCCCACGAGGTCGTGCTCGGCCGGCCGCCGACTGTTCTCGAAAGGCCCACGGAATTTGTCGCCGATTACTGCGCGGTCGATACGCTGTATTTCGTGCCGCGAGAGGTCTCGCGCATGCACGCCAAAGTCATCCGCCAAAGCAATCACTTCGGGGCCCGGCACGTCCTGATTGACCTGGACAGCACGTGCGGGACCTTCGTGAACGCGATGCCCGTCGATCCGCACGGCAGCGGCGTCATCCTCCGGCACGGCGACGTCATCTCGCTCGGGCCCTCGCAGACAAGCACGTTTATCTACTACCAGGTCACACAGACGAAAATCCCAAACCCGGATCAGATGAACACATCAGGAGCCGCCTGGGTCCGGCTCTCGGAGATGTAAAACCGTGTCGGTCAGTTCGAGTCCTTGACGGTCGGCTTGCGCCCCCCTATCGAGATCAGATGCTGGAAGGTCCGCAGGTACATCCGCCCGTTGGCGACCGCCGGCGTCGCGTGGCTCTTTTCCCCCAGAGCATTCACCGCCAGCAGCTCATACGGAGATCCGGCCTTGAGCACGACAACGTCCCCATCGACCGTGATGCAATACAGTCTGCCGTCGACGCAGACCGGCGAGCCATAATAACGACCGGCCGGCTTTTCACTCCAGAGCACCTCACCCGTCGCGCTGCGCAGGCACGAGACCGTGCCCTGATCGTGAAACAGAAACAACAGCCCGTCATGCACCACCGCCGTCGGCACATACGAGACAATACCGCGCTCCAGGGCGTAGACCTCCGTTGCATCAGATGTGTCGCCACCCGAAGGCTTCACCGCGGCCAGTCGGACGCCCCGACCGCCCTGCCCGCACGTGGCGACAATCACCTCGCCCGCAAGCACGGGTGAACTGACGACACGCGCCGGCAAAGCGGCCGACGTCTTCCATTGAAGCGTACCTGTCTCAGGATCGATCGCGGCGATGCCATGCGAGTTGCTCGTGAAGACAAGCAGGTCGCGTCCCTGCCTGTCGCGGTAGAGGCACGGCGTCGAGTACGAGCCGTTGGCGTTCTCCGGGTGCTCGTACCGCCATTGGACCTGCCCATCCTTGCGACTGAGGGCCAGCCAGACACTCGCAAGATCGACCCCGCTCTTGACGTCGTG
>CBFDDG010000469.1:0-4133 GCA_965603505.1 uncultured Phycisphaerae bacterium
TGTTCTCCTTGCCCGAATTAGAAGAGCTGATGTGCCTCCGAGGGCATAGGGACATGATAAGGTGGTTGTCTATCTGTCCTGGGGGCGATAGGCTGGCATCGATTGCCTATGATAGAACCGTGCGGATATGGGATATCCGGTCTATGAGTAAGACTACGGTCTTGCGCATGAAAGAAGCGCCCACCGTATTGCCATCAGTGCACTTCATCTCGCGCAACCGGTTGTTCTTTCGTTGGAAGGATGATATCTGCATTTGGGATACGACAGTGGAGAAGGAGGTGGCACGTCTTGTCGGGAATTATGGGGAGATGAATGTTCTGGGCGTGTCAGAGGATCGGAGTCTGATTGTAGCCATGTATGAAGGTAACCACATTGTCGCATGGGATGCCAAGGCCTTCACTCTGGTTCATGATTTCAAGGGATTTATCAGCTGTGCACATGACATCATGGCCATGTTTTCGCAAGAGCCTCGTTTCTCACTCAGGCTGGTTCCGGGGCCTCTGGACAGCGCCATTGTTCGTGCCGCCGATAACTGGACCGTGGGTTGGTGTCCGCAGAGGGAGTTGTCAGTGTTGCCCTCAGGTCGAGCATGGATGGGGTATTCCGGAAATAGCGTCAACTTCTTTGTTCTGGAAGGGTTCTCAGACGATGGACGCCATGCTGTTGAGGGGAGGGGCTATAATGGTAGATAGAGAGGACGCCTGCCCGGACACATTGGATTGTATGGCGTTTGAAGGTGGCAATCGCCTATCCAAAGGGCCACTCTTCCACCCGGAGGCGGTGCGAGACGACCAAAGGCACGTCGATAGGCCCAGTCCACGATGACAACTATCCGGTTTGGAAAAGAAATGGCGCAGGGCGACACGGAGGAAAGCCAAACGTCGCCTTGCCAAACCCTGAGCAAGCCGACGTTCGGCGGAGGTGGTGAAGATGGAAGAAACTGAATGGCTCCCGGTGGTGGAGTTCGCGGGTGTTGAGTATGTGGTGGATGTCCAGAACAGGTGCTTCGGCCAGTTGCTGGAGCCGACCGAAAGTGTGGCCTTCCATTCGGACGAGGGCCGGGAGATGGTCAGGGCGATGGCTGGAATGGATTGGCGCGCGTGGGCGCCGAGGGGGAGACTGGATGACAGGGAGGGGGTGGTGTAAGAAGTGGTCGGGGCTGCGGATTCGCACAACTGACGATGGCTACCCGGGACGACGGGGGGGGTGTAACGAAGGCCGGGCGTTCGCGCGATTGACGGTGGATGCCCGAGACGACGGAGGCATGGGCGAGGCTGCGGATTCGCCTATTCCTTCGCGCCGTGCTGACGCAGGAGGTCGGCGATGGGGGACGCCCGAGACGAGCGACGGAGGCGTGGACGAGGCTGGGGATTCGCAGAACTGACGGCGAGCGCCTGTTCCTCACACCTCCTGCAATCTCCAGTCGCCGCGAAAAGCCCTGCTCTGCAGCATGGCATTCGCCCCATCATCATTGACAAATCGCTCAGTTTTGGGTTCCCACTCGAGCCTGCGCGCCCGCTTGACGGCTATCAACGCGATCTGGCAGAGCGTGTCAGATCGCACGGCCGTGTCGATATCGCAGATCGCCCGTGTGCGATTGTGGATCGCATCCAGGAAGTTGCGGGTATGGTCGCGGCTGGCCGGCAGCTTGATTGGCATCGTGCCGCACTTGTTCTGCGGATCGCGCAGGACGTTGGGATCGTGGAGGTTCAGGGCCCCCCGTGTGACATGTGCCCAGCCGGACTCACCGATGAAGCGGACGCCATGCTGGAAACCCTCCGTGCCGTCGTTGACGAACGTCACCGGCGTCGCCCCAGCGTACTCGAAACGGACCTTCCATCGCAGAATCGCGTCGAACGTCCCTTCCTTCGGGAACTCGCCTTCGCCTTCCACGAACCGGGGTCCGGTCTCATCCATGCCGTTTCCCCACTGAGCGATGTCCAAGTGGTGAATGCCCCAGCAGGAGATCATGCCGAGCGAGAAGTTCGTGATGTTCTCGTGGTTGTCGCGCTGGAGTTTGTCCTCGTGAAAGGGCGTCATCGGAGCCGGCCCGACCCAACGGCCCCAGTCCACGTATTCCGGCACCAGTTGCTCGGGGAGCAGCGGGCCTTTCTTGCCGCCGGGGACCGATACGTGGATTTCCTTGAGCTTGCCCAGTCGGCCGTTCAGGGCCAGCTCGCACGCCCAGCGGAAGTACAGGTCCGACCGCTGCTGCGTGCCGAACTGGAAGACGACGCCGGTTTTGCGCACGGCCGCCCGCACCCGGCGTGCCTCGTCGAACGACATCCCCATCGGCTTCTCGTGGTAGATGTGCTTGCCATGAAGAATGGTGTCCTGTGCGGCGATGCTGTGCCAATGAACCGGGAGGGCCATCAGCACGGCGTCGACGGAGCCGTCCGCGTTCAGCTCGCGAAAATCGGCATAGACCTTCACGTCGGGGCTGCCGTAAGCCTTGGCAACGAGGTGGCTCGCACTTTCGATATTCCGCCTGTTCACGTCGCAGATGGCTGTCACGCGCACGTCGTTATGGCCCAGGAAATTCCGCATGTCGCCCTGGCCCTGCGCCCCGACGCCGATGACACCGAGCGTGAGCTTATTCGATGGTGCGGCCTGGCCCGCCGCGAGCAACCGAGCGGGCACTAAGATCGGCGCGACCCTCGCCGCCAGCAAGGCCTTGAGAAAGCCCCGTCGTGTCGGATGAACTGTCGCCGGGTTCATGGTGCAACCTCCAGTGATTCTATATCGGTTAGAGTCGATGCTGGATTGTGCGCCTGCCGCTGGCGGTCGGCAATGGAGAATCTGCCGTCGTCCGTTCAGCGGTCCCTTGTAGATTCTCCGGTCTGCTTCCAAGGGCCGGCTGCGAATCCACCTTGCAAGTATGGTACTCACGGCCGATCAGCGATGAAGGTGTGAATGTGCTGGAGTGATGGCCGCCCGGGACGAGCGAGGGAGCCGTGGTCGGGGCTGGGGATTCGCCTGCTCTCGCGCCCCGTGCTGACGAAGCAGGTCGGTGATGGAGACGTGCTGGTGGAGGGAGAAGCGGTGCCCTGGAGGACTCGTCTTTGTGTTCTGCGGGCGAGTCTCAGCGAACACAGACCGGTCTGCAAAGCTATATAAGGCATCAGATGCAGATTGAGACCCTGGCTTGGCCGTCTGACGGTCAATAGTCCTTGAATCGGCGGATCCACTGTGGCCAGTCCTCAGGTCGTACTCCGCCGGCCCTTGTCCACGCACAGTGCGTATTGAAAGACCGGTTCCACTTGAGGGTCCAGAGCTCTTTGAGCCCGACTTTTCGTACCGAGCGATCGACGAAAAGGCCGTTGATGAATCCATCGTGGCGATTGAGGCAGAAGCGTTTCATTTCGTTGTTGCCGACTGATTCGACCACGTCGCCATTGTAGGTCGGAGGGTTGTCGAAGTCGTTTGGCCAGCCATCATCCCATGCGCAGTCCAGGAACATCGGGATCGCTCCCCCGTTCTTGGCGTCGAGCGTTCTCCAGTTGTGCTCAGTGGTGCGGCCGTGCAACGTGCTCATAGCCGCCGGCGGATTGCAGAGCCATCCATTGGGGGAATAGCTGCCCGTATCACCGCCCACGTACCAAGCCCCGAACGGGACCCATCCACCCTCACCATAAGGTCTCGTCGCCACGGGGCACAGACGGATTCGCGCGTCCTTGTAGAATGGCTTGAGTGGCTCCATCCACCAGTATTTGCCAATATTGGTGATACCTTCGCCTTGCCCGCTGAGGAAGTAGCCGTTGTTCTGATCTGCGTACAGGGACAGGACAATTCCCCACTGGTGCAGGTTTGCCTGGCAGGCCACCGCCTTCGCCTGCTTGTTAACCCGCTGCAGCGCCGGTATCAGAATCGCCATCAGCAAAGCGATGATAGCAATCACCACGAGAAGCTCGATCAACGTGAACGCTCGTTGCTTGCTCATCGGCCTGATCCCATGAATGGAGCACGAATCGGATAACCATATACTATCTCCGGTGAGCGCGGAAATCAATGAACTTTCCTGACAGACTGTTGCCCCACCGCAACCCTTAAAACCCTACCTCGGCTCTCTATTCACAGGTTGGAATAGAGAGCCTGTCGCATCTGACGGTTGGCTCTCGGAGGAACCCAAATGA
>CBFDDG010000470.1:0-4118 GCA_965603505.1 uncultured Phycisphaerae bacterium
ACCAGTCTGGCCTCACCGCAGCCGTCCGCCGTGGGACTCGGGTTCGATCCCCGGCGCCTCCAGTGGACGGGTCTGACAACCCGTCTCGAACCGCAACGGGGCCCACTGCCGCCCGGTAGTGGGCCTTTCGTATATCTCGCCAGAACAAAGACCTTTGCGCGTATCGCCGCCCCACGCACGCCCGCAATCGCGTGACGTGGTAGGCCCGCCAAACGGCCCCAAACGGCCCGAGACCGTCTCAGAGTCTCAGAATCGCGTGACCAGCCTCAACCCCGTCACGTGAGAGCTAAGAGACTGCCATTCAGATGGTTACGCGGATCGCCCCGAAGCCCGTGTTTTGCGGCGAAACGCCTGTATGCGGCGGGATGAAAACCCCGTCACGTGACGTTTGCAGTGCCAGAAAACGCTCACATGATCGTCATGTGAGCGCGGTTTGGTCCGCCCTTGGCACCGCTTGGCACCGCTTCGGGGGCAGGAACGCGAGGCCTGACCGAAGGCGATGGCGTCGGTGGCACCGGTGCCAGGAATCGATTGGCGTCAACCCTTGTCGCCAGCATTCCGCGTAAGACAAACCGGACAATCCAGTTGACACCGCTCCTCCCTCAACGGAACATATTACGTTGGACGTATTTCCGCCTACGTGACGAGGGAGATTCTGTGTAGGATAACAAGTTCGCCGGAATGAGCGATATTGCGATGCCACCGAGGTGACACATGGAACTCGCACTGACATCCTTCGGGTTATCCCACCTTCCCAGGCGAGACATCAACAACCCAGATATCTTCTACCGGATGCCTCCTGTCTCTCTGTCGGAGGCCAGTCAATTCTTCACTCCGGATTACGCGGTTCTCCTGCTCGCCCATAGAGTCATACTTGACGAGCGGTGTTTCTCTAGACTGACACAGGAACCCCATCCTGCATACCAGCAGATGGCTGAGACTGTACAAGTCTTGGAAAAGGAGGGCTTCGCCAGAATAGCGAGCTTTGACGATATCGTTGCTCAGAAGACGGGTTTGCTAGATCGGATGCTGACGAAAGACCTGAAGGAGTTGGACCAATGGATACCGGCATTGCGGGAGGCCTGCGAATCCTGGTACGAGTTCGTTGACTCCGTGAGCAGACCTCTCCAACGGGAAATCGTGGAAGGCCGACTGAAGGGCATCGGCGAGGAAGACAGGGACAAGATCGAGGCCGAGCACATCCTATCGCATCATACGGTCATGTATATGCACCACGCAGCGTCTCAGACGTCAAGGGCAATGATGATGGTCCACATGGCCATGGATTCTGCAAGGACGAGACGAAAAGCCGAATTCAAGAAGTACCTCAGAGACACGCTTGCAGAGTATCTCTCCTACGTGAACGCCAACATCGTGCTCTGTAACGAATTGGGCTGTGGTCTACATGATTGGTACGACTTCCAGCCGTTCTATCGAGAGAAGTTCTTGCGGGTGGGCCGTGAACAGCCTCCCGGGGCATCGGAGCAGAAGGAGATCAAACGGCTGTTCGAGGTTCCGTTCCCAGAATTCACGTTCTGGAACGCCTCTGACGTCATGAAGGCTTTGCAGGACCGGAGGATCGAGGATCTTCGCAAGCTAGTCGACCAAGCGGTGAAGGGAGAGGTCATATTTGACAGGGAGTTCGCGGTTCGGGCCCTGCAGGAGGTGCTTGGCGTTGAGCAGTCAATAGGTAGAATCAGGAACATCGTCTCCTACCTTACAATGCCTATTGGTTTGGTTCCTTGGGTGGGAACCCCGCTGCAGAAGGGCGTGGAGGAGGCGATAGTTGGTCCCATCGCGTCACGGAAACGAGAGCCTCATTCCTGGTTCTTCCTCATCAGTGAAATGTCTCAGAAGCATCGCAAGCGACAGGTGGAGAGCCCAGACAACGCCGAACAATCGAATGCAGGCAACGCTTGACAGCGCGCCTGATTTGCGACGTTAGCCGTCCACGGAATACCAGAAGAAGATTGGGTGACATGGCTGAAACTGTTGATCTCCTGCACATCGGCGGTCCCGAGCAGAACGCATGGGAGAACTTCGAGTCTCTTTGCGCCAATCTGATCGAGTGCCGGTACGCCGGCGAACAGGTGTCCAGGATACGTCCAGACCCAGGAGACGAAGGCGTTGATATACTTGTCGGATCGATAGAGAAGCCGAAGCGCGTGTTCCAGTGCAAGTACTTCACTAGGCGGATTGGACCGTCTCAACGGCAGCAGATCCGGTCGTCCTTCCGGCGCGTGTACTACGAGTTCTTTGTCCGATCGTGGACGCTGATCACGCCCATTGACCCATCGGCTGATGAGCTCCGGTGGTTCGAGGAGCACCTTGCGGCAGTTAACTCGGGGGAGGCCCGTCGTTGGTGGGGCAAGACACACCTAATCAACCTTCTAAGTCAGTATGGCCATATCGCGGACACGTACTTCGATTTGGCGACGAGACAGCGCATACGGGAGATCCATGAGAAGTTGGTCAATGCGCCGAACACACTGGCTGACAATGACGCACTTCGCACCGTGTACCTTTTCTTTGATCGCCCGGCCTTCCGACTTGCGTTCGAGAACGAGGCCAGTATTCCGGACTTCGACACGGCGATGAAGGACACAATCCTCGCTCTCAACACCGGTATTCTGAGGACAAGGGACGGGTTGATTGTAGCGCGCGGAAAACCACGTTCCGCATTCCAGGACCCTTTCATTCGCGGGCGACTCGACGAAGCAGTCCGACTCATTGAGAGGATAACGGTGGTTCTTGCCAGTGCGGTTGACGGCGGAGTGTTCAAACGGTACCGCGGTAGCGACCGCGTGTGGGTGTTCGATCATCCCGACGCGCACGGCGTCGCCGAGGAGTTGAACAGCTCCCGGAACGATGTCATACGTACGGTAAACGCCGCCTTTACGCGCACGGGCATTGAAGCTCTCCCCCTCATCACCGATAAACTCGGTCCTCATGGATACATGGGCCGGTCGAATCATCACTTTCTGGCTGATGCGGACCATCTTGAGTGAAGATACGGCGCTGCAGTTACGCTTGGCGGGTTCTTCAGGACGCAATAGAGGCCCAACCAAGCCATGCACAGGACGTCGCTATCGGGCCGCCTGTGATGGTCACGTTAGCCTTTGCTCTTCCACATCTCCCTCTGCTCCTCCCACGACACCGGCACGTTCCTGCGCAGTTTGCCGAGGCTCATCCCGTCTGGCTCATCCCCCCGCAGCACGGCCTCGATGATGTCCGGTGCGAGGCTGGTCAGGCGCAGCGTCCGGCCGACGTACGTCCTGTCCACGCCGATGACCTGGGCGAGGTCCTCAATGCCAGCGTACTGGCCTGCCTCGATCTGCTCCTGCCAGCGATGGGCCTTCGCGATGGCCTCGATGAGCGTCTGGTTGGCGTCGCGCTCCGGCCCGGCCGGTTGGTCCCCATCCGTCAGGATCATCTGCCTGCCGTTTCGCCGGTGGTAGCGCACGGGGACGTGCACGACCACGGCGCCTCGCTCCCGGCGCACCGTGACCGACACGAACGACACGTCGTGCTCGTCGAACGTCTTGGCGACGACGTCGGGGTGACGCAGGACGGACCGGGGCTGGTCCACCACGACCTGGCCGGCGGGCAGCGTCGGCATCTGGCACTTGCCGTAGCCCTCGACGACCTTCTTGCCGCAGACGTAGTAGCGGTACTCCCGGCCATTGTTCTTCGTCCAGCTCGGCCGGAGAAGGTCGCCGCAATGGCCGGCTCATCGCCTCGGAGGATCGCCTGCACGATGTCGGGCGAGAGGCTGCGGAAGCTGGGCTTTCGGGGCGAGCGGAGGAACGATAAGCTGGTCCGGGTGACGCTGGACGACAACGTGATCGGCCGGATCAACCACGGCCGGCGTCAGACGGGCCTGCCCGCGGTGCTGCTGAGGGTCTGCCTGGAACGGCGCGTGGCCGGGAAAGTCAGGTCTCGCGGCCGGCGTTGAGGAACATCACGGGGACACAGGGCGCTGGCCGCGGGGCGGCGGGGGGTCTAGAATCGGCGTCACCATGTCTGGGGAGCAGGCGGATCTGCCGGATGGGCCGTCCGAAGGCGAGGCGAAGCCGGCGCTGCGGCGCGCCCCGCTGGTGCCGGTGGCATTGGCGCTG
>CBFDDG010000471.1:0-4116 GCA_965603505.1 uncultured Phycisphaerae bacterium
AGCGGCGAGGCGCACTGGCCAAAGAGCTGGAGCAGGTGCAGGGCCGCAGACCTGAGGGCGTGAAGCGGATGGAGGAGGTCTTCGGCAATCGCGGCGTGGATGCGGTCATCATCGCCACGCCGGACCACTGGCACGCTCCCGCGAGTATCCTCGCCTGCCAGGCGGGCAAGGATGTCTATGTCGAAAAGCCGCCGTCTCATAACGTTTGGGAGACGGGAAAGATGCTGGAGGCGGCGCGCAAACACAAGCGCGTCCTGCAAGTGGGGACGCAGAACAGAAGCGCGCCGTACAATCACGCCGGCCGCGAATATGTCAAAAACGGCAAGCTCGGCGGCATCCATATCGTGAAGGTCTACAACCTCAAGTCCGGCGGGCCTTTCAGGCTCGGCGATCCCGGCACACGCCCGGAGGGCTTTGACTGGGGGGCGTGGCTTGGTCCGGCTCCACAGCGGCCGTATCATCAGAATATCTTCCGTGGCGGCTGGCACAAGTTCTGGGACTACAGCGGCGGCGACTTAGCCGATGACGGCATCCACCAGCTCGACCTGGCGATGATGCTGATGGGCGATCCCGGCCTTCCCAAGGCAGTCTCGTGCTCCGGCGGCCGGCTCGCTTATCCGGACGACGACTCCGAAGTCCCCGACGTCCAAATCGTCTCCTTTGATTTCGATGATTTCGTGCTGACGTTCGAGCTGTCGGAATACCCGCGCTACATGCAGAAGACGACCGGGACGATTCGGCGCAACGACGAATTCCCGTATTGGACCCAGAACGCCACGCGTATCGAGCTTTATGGCTCTGAAATGATGATGACTATCGGACGTCATGGCGGCGGGTGGATCGTGCAGACCTCGGGTGGCCGGATTGCCGATAAGATGTACGGCCGGCCGCCGGACCAGGACCACGAGACCAACTTCCTCGAATGCCTCAAGAGCCGCCAGCGGCCCAACGCCGACATCGAGGCCCTCTGCAACAGCACGATCATGATCCACATGGCGAATATCGCCCATCGCGTTGGAAACAGGAAACTCCGATTCGATCCCGCCACGCAGCGGTTCATCGACAGCCCCGAGGCGAATGAGCTTCTGAAACGACCATACCGCGAGGACTACAGGATCCCGGAGCAAGTCTGACCGGCCGATCCTACGCGCGACGTGGGGCACAGGTCGAATAGGACCTATCCCCGGCGATGGTTCGGATTAGGGTGCATGCCGCGCAAGGTCTCTCCGAACGCGTAGGAGTCCCGGTTCGCGCGGGTTTTCTTTTGACAGAATTTACCTCGACCGTTGTCAACCCCAGAGCTACGATACGCGTCTACACCAGCAGTTGGAGTCGTAGCCTCGATGGAATATGCAGATGAGAGCTTGATCGCCGCCCACCTGCAGGGTGATGAGACGGCGTTTCGCGAGCTTGTCCGAAGATATGGGGACGGCGTGCTGGGGTATTTATTTCGTATGACGGGCAATCGAGACCAAGCCGAAGACCTTTTCCAGGAGACCTTCAAACGGGTCCACGAGAAGGCCCGCACCTTCCGGGGCAGCCACTTCAAGAGCTGGCTGTTCACGATCGCGACTCGCGTGACCATCGACGGGGCCCGCCGTCGCAAGCGCCGCGCGGCGATCTCGTTGAACCAGGAAATAGACTGCGGGCAAGACAACCCTTCGCAACTTGCAGAGATGATGGTGGCCGAGGATGCCGCGGACCCGGCCGATGAGCTTGTGCGCGAGGAGCAGAAAGAGCAGGTCCGCAAGGCGATTGAGTCGCTTCCCGTCCGGCAAAGGGCCACGCTCGTTCTGGCCTACTATCAGCAGCTCAGCTATCGGGAGGTCGCCGACGCGATGGGCTGCTCCGTGGGCACGGTGAAGACCCAGATGTCCCGAGCCTTGGCGACGTTGGCGCGAAGACTGCCGGATTCTATCGGCGTGATACCATGAACAAACACTTAACAGAACAACAGCTTATCGACTACGAGTTCAAGCTATCCTCCGGCGAGGACATGAGGCGGGCCCGTGAGCATCTGGAGGGATGCGAGGCGTGTCGGCTGCGGCTACAGAGTTTGTCGCGCAAGTTCGCTTCGTTGGAGCTGCTTCGTGACGATCCCGGCGTGTCCGAGACGCTGCTGCAGAAGACGGTGGCGCACGCCGCGACGGCTCGTCACGCGAGAATCATCTCTCTGTACAGGCTTCCGTGGCTCGGGGCGGTCGCGGCGGCCGTGGTCGTCGGCGTGGCACTGCTGCTCGTATCCATGCCGGGGCGCGAGGGTGATTCAAGTCATGTTTGGTCGGAGCCGGCGGACGCTCCGGCCGACAAGGTGGAGCGCGCTCCCACAGTGGAGCGATTCGTGGCGTCGGGCCGGGGAGCCAAAGGCGACCTCAAACCCACCGGGGAGACGGAAGCGATTGCGCTGATGCCTGCCTCTGCCGCACCGGCTGATGAGATCGCAGAGAAGCCGCCGTTTGCTCCGGCCAGTGCCATTGAGTTGGTCGTCCTGCCTCGGCGCCAGAGCGTGCAACTGACGATCTACAACGCCGCCGATCTGACCCTCGTTCGCGAACGCCGCAATCTGACGCTGAAAAAGGGGTGGAACTGGCTCCAGTTCATGTGGGCCAACACGCTCATCGATCCGACCTCGCTCAGTCTCGAACCTTTGGAGCACAGAGACCAGGTGGAGATCCAACAATTGGTGTTCCCACCGAGGCTACGGGAACTTGGCCGTTGGCTGATCCGTTCCGAAGTCAGCGGCCAGGTGCCGTTCGAGCTGACATACTTCACGAGCGGCCTTTCGTGGCGGGCCTTCTACATGGGCACGCTCTCCCAGGACGAAAAGAGAATGCACCTGGAAGGTTATGTCCGGGTCCGGAACGGCAGCGGGGAAGATTACGAGAACGCCCAGACCCGGCTGATTGTCGGCCAAATCCACCTGCTCGATGGAATCGCCGAATTGGCGAAGCGGCAGTACCCCTACGGCAGCCCGGTATTTCTCGGTAGGGACGTGAGCGGCCTTGCAGGCGGTGCGCGCGACGGAAAGCATCGCGTGGTTGTCGGAGATGCGGTATTCTTCTCGAAGGATTTCGATGCTCTGGAACCCAAGGAGATTCGCAAGGAAGGGCTTAGTGAGTACTTCCTCTACACGATCGAAGGGACGGAGACGATTCCGAACGAGTGGGGCAAGCGGCTGCTTTCCTTCGAGGCCGACGACATTCCGGTGAAAAGTCTGTACAAGTACGATCAGGAGCGGTGGGGGGATCAGGCCATCCGATTCCTTTCCTTTGCCAATGACCAGGAGCACGAGCTTGGTGAGACACCGCTGCCGGACGGGGCGGTCCGCATCTACGGGCGCTCCGATGAGCGGGGGCATCTTTCCTACACCGGCGGTGCGGACGTCAAGTACATCCCCGTCGGCGAAGAGATCGAGCTGAACCTCGGTCCGGCCCGATTGGTCGAGATCAAGCCCGTGCTGATGGACTACAAAGCGCAGAACCATGTCTTTGACAGGAACGGCAACATCGCCGGCTGGGACGAAGTGCGGACCTGGAGAATCGAGACCACCAACGCTCGCCCGCTGCCGGTCGAAATCGAGGTGACCCGCGCCTTCGAGACGGCGTATTGGACGTTGGAGCTGGCGGGCCAGGGAGCATCGTACGAGAAGCATGACGTGACTCATGCCCGCTTCAAGCTGGGGTTGGAGCCCCGAAGCAAACGGGCCTTTGAATATACAGTGACAACATGCCACGGCACTCGTGAAGAGACCCTGGCGGACAGACGGAATACAACGAGATGATTCTTTGGGAGATATTGTCATGAAGGCAAGAGATGTCATTGCGATGGTGCTTCTGGTCATGCTCGGTGTCACGGCGGCCGTGCAGGCGAGAATCAAGCTGGTGGCCCTGCCGGAGCGGGCCGCGACCGTGATTCGGCTGGACAATCCGAACGCCACGCTCATCGAGGAAGAACGCGTGCTCACGCTCCAGCAAGGGCTGAACAAGGTGGACTTCTCGTGGAAGGGCGTCCAGATCGACGGGGATTCCATTCGGCTGGCCATTCTCGACCATCCGGATGGTGTGACGCTGCTGAGCGTCAGCTATCCGCCGGGCGAGGCGGCGCTGGTCTGGGAGA
>CBFDDG010000472.1:0-4102 GCA_965603505.1 uncultured Phycisphaerae bacterium
GATCGAGCCCGTGTATCCGGGGCGGCAGTGGGCGACGAAGTCGCCGGAGGAACTGGGGCTGTCGGCAGCCAAGCTCAAGGCGTTCAGTGATTACGCCGGCGGGTTCGGCTGCGTGGTGCGGCACGGCTACATGGTGTACACGTGGGGCGACGCCTCCCGGCGGATGGATGTCGCCTCGGCGGCCAAGCCGGTCTACGCCCACTTTCTGTTCAAGGCGGTCGAGGACGGACGGATCTTCAGCGTCGATGAGCCGGTCTGCAAGTGGGAGCCGCGATTGAAGCGCATCAATGGGGACCTGGGCTGCAAAGACTCGCGCATCACCTGGCGGCACATGGCGAACCAGGTCTCCTGTTATGGCTTGGTCGAAGAGCCCGGCACGGCGTACGCCTACAATGACTGGCAGATGTCGTTGCTCTTCGATACGTTGTTCACCAAGGTCTACGGGGCAACGCACAAGACGGTCGATGCGCAAGTACTGCACCCACAACTGACGAATGTGATCGGCTGCGAGGACGATCCCACATTCATGGCGTTCGGCCTGGGGGACCGGCCCGGACGGCTGGCGATCTCGCCTCGCGACTTCGCCCGCTTCGGGCTGCTCTACCTGCACGGCGGCAGGTGGAAAGAGCAACAACTGCTCAGCCCGGAGCTTGCGCGAATGGCGGTGACGGACCCGGTGCCCAACTCAATTCCACGGGCGGGCAATGAGGCGGCGGAGATGATTGCCGGCCAGCGGAGCATCGGCTCGCGGCGCATCCCGGACAACCAGACCGACCATATGGGCAGCTATAGTTGGCTGTGGTGGATCAATGGCGTGGACCGCGAGGGCAAATGGCACTGGCGGGACGCCCCGCTCGACACGTTCGGCTGCTTCGGTCACGGCGGCAAGCGGGCCATGGTTGTCCTGCCCGGCCTCGACCTGATCGTGAGCTGGAACAACACCCGCATCGAAGGCCGCGACATGGAAAACAAGGCCCTGGCCCTGCTGCTCGACGCCGTCAAGGAGAGGCCGGCAAGCCGGGACAATGAGTCCATCCGAATGTGGGAGTGCGCCGATTGGCGATCGCCGGACATCGATTACACGGGCAACCCGTTCGATGTCACGGCGACGGTGACGTTCCGGCATTGGGAAAGCGGGGCCCGGCGAACGACCGAGATGTTCTACGACGGTAAGGGCAGGTGGCGGTTTCGCTTTCCCGGGACGCGCGCCGGCAACTGGACGTTCCACACGTCCAGCGATCTGCCCCGCCTGGAAGGTCATTCCGGCACCGTCAAAGTCACCGGCAATGACGACGAGACAATCAAAGGCTTCTTGACGCACGTGGGAAACAAGTATGCGATCCAGGTGCGCGATGAGACGGACCTGCACGGGTATCTGTTCAATGTCTACATGAGCCGCGTCGAGCATCCGGCGTTCCTGGACGACTTCGGGTCGGACCTGAAAGACGTCGAGAAGAAGGCGCTGGCCTACCTGGCCGATGCGTCGGACAACGGCTTCGAGATCATCTTCATCCACGTGAACAACAACTGGTTCAAGTTCGGCGTGCGCGAGCACAACAAGCACGACAGCGTCAACCCGGATCCGCTCGCGTTTGACGTGCTGGAGACGATCATCACTGCCGTGCACCAGGCCGGCGGGCGGGTGCACATCTGGGCGTGGGGCGACGAGTCGCGCAAGTGGACTCCCAGGGGTGTGCCAGGCGGCATCAACGGTGCGGCCGACCGCCGGCTACAAAGGTACATCGCGGCACGGCTCGGGCCGCTGCCCGGCTGGACGATGGGTTACGGTTTTGACCTGCACGAGTGGACGAACGAGGCGGAATTGAACGCGTGGGCCGAGTATCTCCACGAGCACATGGGCTGGCAGCATCTGCTCTGCGCGAGGGGGCATCGATTGTACGGCCCGTACAATGCCAACTCATACGACGGTTTCGGGCGCAACGTCCCGCTGGCCACCACGCGACATGGGCCGGCCAACTACGAGGAGATCGTCGAGGATCTCCAAAGCGACGTCACCAAACCGCACCTCTATGAGGAGCGCCACAGCTACCGGCGCGAAGGCTTCAGCCTCGACATGGACGGCACGCGCCGGCTGCTCTGGTGGCAGGCGATGGCTGGCGGCATGGGCGGGTTCTTCGGGTTCTATCCGGATAGCCCATATCCCTATCCGAATTCGGAGCAGTTACGGATGCATTACGATTTCTGGCACAAGGGCGGCCGATTCCTGCTCGACATGCACCCTGCAAACGAGATGATCGAGGCCGGTTATGCTCTATGGTCGCCGGTGGTCGGCAGCGGCGTTTTCTACAAGCCGGAGGGGGCGCTGGTTACCGGGCAGCTTCCCGCAACGGCGGAGCCGCAGGTCGTGGTGGCGTTCGACACGCTCAGGGAGGCGGCCGCAGGCAGGCGAGATGTGATGACCTGTCCGGCCGCGGGGGGGCCGTTCGCGTTTGTGGCCCCATATCGCTCGGATTGGGTCTGCGCGGTGGGAAATTTTGGCGGACCGGGTCCGGATGGGGCAGCTGGATTCCAGGGCTTGATCACGGTGGATCCCGAGCGGCCGCAGTGGCCTGTCTATGTGCGCCCCGGCAGCGATGATGTGAAGCCGTTCCTTCTCTGTGGACCGGGCGATCCGGAGGATTTCCTCTATCGGGGCACATTGAATCCGGACGGCACGCGCAGCGGCGACCAGATGCAGTTGATCGAAAAGCTTCGCGGTACGGGGGCCAACTGCATCTACCTCATGGCCGTGCGCTCACACGGGGGCGACGGCGATGCAACCCACAATCCCTTCATCGACCATGACCCGACCAAGGGCGTCAATCTGGCGGTCCTCGATCAATGGGAGCAGTGGTTCTCCGAGATGGATCGCAACCGTATCGTCATTTACTTCTTCCTCTACGATGACAGCGCGCAGGTGTGGAACACGGGTGACAAAGTCGGTGAGCAGGAGCGAGAATTCATTCGGACGCTCGTGAATCGGTTCGAGCACCAGGGGCATTTGATCTGGTGCATCGCGGAGGAATACGGGGAGCGGCTCTCTGCCGAGCGGGTCCGGCGAATCGCCGCCTTGGTCCGGGCCGAGGATGATTTCGACCATCCCATCGCGGTGCACAAGAACCACGGGCTGGATTTCTCCGAGTTTGCCGACGATCCGAATATCGATCAGTTCGCCATCCAGTACAACGTGCCGAGCGCCGAGGAGTTGCACGCGGGGTCGTCCAGGCATGGCGGGAGGCACATGGTCGTTACAGCCTGAACCTCTCCGAGGCGGCGGATTGGGGCGTCGGTCCGGAATCACGGAAGAAGTGCTGGGCGTGCGTCATGGGCGGGGCGTCCGTGATGATTCTGCGGATGGACATTGCCGGTACGGCTGCAAGCGATCTGAGGGATTGCGGCAACGTGGTCCGGTTCTTCGAGAGGGTGGACCTGACTGGGCTGGAGCCGCACGACGAGCTGGCACACGCGGGCACGCAATACGTATTGGCCCTCCCCGGCGAGCGTTACGTGGTCTATGCCGTGACGCGCCGGGGCCGGATCGGATTGAAGAATATGGGGGCCGGGACGTATCAGCTCCGATGGTTCGATTGTGTCACTGCGACAACCGTATCCCAGGAATCAGTGATGGTGGGCCCCGGTGACCAGATTTGGCAGAAACCCGCCGACATCGGCGGCGAGATAGCGGTCTACATAAGGCGCGTTGCTGATTGAGAGCGTTATGTCGGTCTGGACGGACCGCCGAAGATGCGGCGGGCGGGTCCGATACGGTGACGCAAAACAGCAAGATAAACGCAACAGATCCTGCTTGAGGGCGTCTTATAAGTGGGTGCGTGCCCCAGATGCTTGACGGGCCGCGAGTGCACCGAGGCAAGCGGACTTAGTGCCCAGTGAAGGGGAATGGCCATGAACTGCCGGAACATGCGAGTCTGGATTGGCGTCTGTCTCATTCTCGGTGCTTGCACGCACTTGTCCGCCGGAAGTGCCGTATCGCCAGAGAAACCAGAGGCCGGGATTGACGTATTTCAGGATGAGCCGGCGGCGCGGGCGCTGTATGAGCAGATGGTCCAGGCGATGCGAGGGGCCAAGACCTTATCGTACACCG
>CBFDDG010000473.1:0-4072 GCA_965603505.1 uncultured Phycisphaerae bacterium
GGAAGGCCGGCATCGATGCACGCACTGGTCACTTCGTCCTCGACCCAGCTTAGTGTCTCCGGGTCCCACCGGCCAGCCCGAGACTTCAGATGGTAGTCTCCATCCATCAGGATTGCCTCGGGATTCTCGGGGCCGCAAGTTTGATTGGGGTCATCCGGATTGACCCAGACGCCGGGTCGGGCGAACAGCGGGTCCTTGTGGATGTTGCCCCGATCCGGCCACCCGTCGCGGACGGCACAATACTGGATATTTGGATCGCTCGTACCTGTGGCAAGGATTTCGTTGGCCATCCTGTCGTTCCAGACGATCGAGTTGAGCACGGTCACATCGCTGTCGTTGAGCGCCAGGGCGGCGCCCTGGGGGCCGGTGCAGTTGTCGGCGATCGTGCAGTTGGTCAGAACGGCTTGGCTGTCCTGACAGTATATGACGGCCCCGGTTGGGTCGGTCGCACGGTTGCCGACAATCAGACAGTTGGTAACGGTCGGGCTGGCCCCCTCGCAGAGGATCGCTCCGGCCGGATAGCCCATACCCCGTGTAATGATGAAATTCGTCAGCACACAGCCCGGACCCTCGCCGCGCCCGAAGCGCACAACCGGGCCCGCGCCGATCCCCTCGACGACGGCGCTGGGGCCGCCGTGAGGATCATTCGGGTCCACGCCCAATAGTTGGACGTTCTTGCCGAGCAAATCGATGTTCTCCTGGTACGTTCCGGGATGAACGATGATCGACACGTCTTCGGTCGCAACTTCAATGGCTTCCTGGATGCTGTCGAAGGGATGTGCCTGGGTTCCGTTCTCGCGAGGGTCACCGAGCGCGGGATCTCCCGGCGACGGATCGTCCGGAGCGTCGTCATCCACATAAACCGCCGTTAACGCACTCTGGAAATTGGCCTGAATCTTGTGGTCCTGATCCATCGTAAGGTGGGCGGGATTCTCGAGCGTTGCCCAGGTACCGGAGAAGCCGGCGAACACAAAACCGGGATCCGGTATGGCCTCCAAGCGGACCCATTCGATATGCCCATACAGGAATTCGCCTTCCCCCGGGTCCGTCAGGCGTCCTCCGGCCGTGGAACTGAGCCACATCCTCCATGTCGTACGCGAGTCGTACTTGAGCACAATGCCCGGGTTGTTGGCCAGGATCTGCGGGATATGGATGTCGTGGGCGTCCAAGTCCAGCGGACAGTTGCGAAGGTCGAGATGGGTAAGCGAAGTCAGTCCTGCCAAGACCGAAATGTCGCTGACCTGAGTATCCAGAAGGGACAGGTATTCCAGATTGACCAGACCGGACAGCGGCGAGATGTCGCTGATTGCGTTTTCGCGCAGGGCCAGCCTCCTCAGATTGATCAGGCCGGACAGCGGTGAAACATCCGTGAAGTAATTGTGGTGAACATCCAATTCAGTCAGATTGGTCAGACCGGACAGCGGTGAAAGATCACTGATCTTATTCTGATTGAGAGTCAGTGTTTCCAGATTGTACAGGGTCGAAAGCGGTGAGATGTCAGTGATTCGTTGATTGTCAAAAAGGTTCAGCGTCTGCAGATTCGCAGCATACTCCAGCCCTGTCAGATCGCCAATTTGCCGGGCGCCCGCCTCAAGAGAGAGCAGTCCCAGCATATCCGCAGGCGTGGGATCTGAGACCCAAAGCTCCGCCTGCACCGCCGACTTGAGGTTCATATCCACGAAATGGACCGGTTCTGCCGCCCGCGCGGAGCCAAGCGAGAGCGCCGACAGCATTAGCCCGGCCAATAGCCTCTTCACGACGTCCTCCTCCAGAGGTCTTTTGATCGCTGATTCAGCCAATCTCAACAGCGCAGTTTCATGGTGCAGTATAGCAGTTTTCTCTGTGGATTTCAAGGGCTAACCGGGGATTTGCCGGCCTGGGTCGTGCCGCCGTGGGCGCCCATGTTGATGAGGCCGCCGTTGGGGGCTCGCTCGTGCCCGACCGGAGTAGTGGGAAAACCCGCGTCGATGCACGGGCTGGTCACCTCATCCCGGACCCAGTCTCTCAAGTCCAGATCCCACCGGCCGGCCTGCGACTTGGGATGATAGTCACCCATCATCCAGACGGCATCGGGATCATCCGGCCCAAGCACGATGTGGGGATTGTCAGGATCTGCCCAACGGCCCACGCGCGCAAACAGGGGGTCGGCGTCAATGTTACCCAATCCCGGCCACCCGTCGGCGATATTGCTGTAGCTGATCCAGATCTCCGCGCCGTCGTCTGTGAAAATCTTCTTGTTTGTATTGCTCCAGCAACTGTACGTGTTATTCCAGAAGATTGAGTTCGTGACCGTGACTTCGCCGTCCACAACGCGAAATCCCGCGGTGCACGCACCAATGTGGTTGTCGGTGACGGTGCAGTTAACGAACACGGCGTTGCCATGCTCACAATGAATCACAGCAGCGTTCAATCCCCTCGGCCGGTTGCCTACGATCAGACAATTGGCAATGGTCGCAGTGGCACGCGAGCAGCGGATCACCCCGGCAGTGGCGCCCTTGCCTCCGGTGACGACAAACCCGGCCAGCGTACCGTTTGGATCCTCGCCGCCGGTAAAGTGCACGACCGGACCACTGGTCGCCGCCTCGATCACCGGCCAGGCGGTTGCATTGGAATCGTTCGGGTCTGTTCCGACCAGTTGGATGCGTTTGCCGAGAAAGTCAATGTTCTCGCGGTAGGTCCCCGGATACACGAGAACAACGGTGCCGTGCGCCGCTACCTCTATGGCCTCCTGAATCTTGTCAAAAGGATGCTCCGGCGTCCCGTTTTCGTATGGGTCGCTGGCGCTCGCATCGGCCGCGCGTGGATCATTGGGTGCATCGTCATCGACGTGCAGAACACTGAGCACACTCTCGAAGGTGGCCTGGATCTGGTGATCGTATTCGAGGACAACGATAACGGGATTCTCCTGCGTGCTCCAGGTGCCGGAGAAACCCACGAAGACAAAACAAGGGTCAGCCTCAGCTTCGAGGAGAACGGGCTTGCCGTCGTCCAGAATGAACTCCCCCTCACCGGGTTGCACCACGGATCCCCCCGTGCCGGATGAGAGAATCAGACGGTAGGGACCGCGGTTGTGCTGGACGTCAATGCCGGGGTTGTTCGCGATGATCTGCGGTATGTCGACGTCATAGGCTGCGTCGCTCAAAGGATTCGCTCGCACGTCGAGCAGTTCAAGAGACGTCAACCCCAGGAGGGTGGAGAGGCCAGTAACCTGGTTGTCGTATAGAATGAGTTCCCGCAGGTTCGTGAGGCTGGACAACGGGGAAATATCGCTGATCTGATTGTCATCCAGATTCAGGTGATACAGGTTCGTCAGTCCGGACAGCGGCGATAGATCGCTGACCCAATTCCTGTGAAGGACTAGATGTTCCAGATTCGTCAGGGCCGACAGGAGGGAGATATCGGTGAGCCGATTGAATCGAAGCCACAACGTTTGGAGGTTCGTGGCATACTCCAGGCCCGTCAATTCCGTGATTGCCAGAGAGCCCGCGCGCAGGGAAGTCAACCCCAGCATATCCGTGGGTGTCGGGTCCGAAACCCACAACTCCTCTTCCACGGCGGCTTTCAGATTCGGGTCCGCGAAATAGACCGGCTCTTCGGCCCGTGCGAGGCCCAGCAGGAAGACCATCACCAACAATGGGAGCAACGGCTTGTTCATACCTTCCTCCTCACAAGAAAGACCTGCATGTCACGCAGAAAGTCCTCCAAAACACCGTAGTATATCAGATATCGCCCGAATCCGCAAGAGAATCGCAGGCGTGTAGAGATCCCCACGCAGAGTCACTCTGCCGGCGGCTTGGTGAAATCACCGCCTGGAGGCTACCGATTGAGTGTGCCATCACATTCTCGGACGATGAGGGGCTTGCTTCTTATGCTTGTCTCTCGTGGCAATCATCCTTCTAAGGCGACGGGTATGTCCTGCTGGCCTGGGTCGTGCCGCCATAGGCGCCCATGTTGATGCGGTCGCCGTTGGGAGCCGGCTCGGGCCCGACCGGACTGGCGGGAAGACCCGCATCGATACACGGGCTGGTGACTTCATCCTGCACCCATATCTTTGCGTCCGGGTCCCACCGGC
>CBFDDG010000474.1:0-4044 GCA_965603505.1 uncultured Phycisphaerae bacterium
GGGACGACCGATGTCCATCAGGGGCGGCAGGCCATCGACGCCGTGACGTATGCGCCTGCCGAGCTCGAATGGAACAAAACGTACTACTGGAGAATCGACGAGGTGAACGAGGCCCATCCGGAGAGTCCGTGGAAGGGTGCTGTGTGGAGTTTCACCACGGCCGACTTCCTTGCGATCGACGACTTCGAGAGCTACACGGATGACATGGACGCCGGGGAGGCCATCTGGCAGACCTGGATCGATGGCCTGACGAACAACACCGGCTCGATTGTCGGCTACTTCGAGGCGCCGTTCGCCGAGCAGACCATCGTCTACGCGGGCCGTCAGTCCATGCCGCTGGATTACAACAATCTGGGCTCGTCGGCGTACTCTGAGGTCAGTCGAGTGTGGCCGGTCCCGCAGGATTGGACGGCGAACGGGGTCAAGGCGCTGACGCTGTACTTCCGAGGTTACCCGTCGGCGTTCATGGAGCTGACGCCAAGCGCCATCAGAATGAGCGCAGCCGGAAGCGACATCTGGGATATGGCGGATGAGTTCCGGTATGCCTATAAGCCGCTCGATGGCGACGGTTCCATCATCGCGCGAGTGGACAGCTTGCGTGACACGGATGTCTGGGCCAAGGCCGGCATCATGATCCGCGAGACGCTGGACGTCGGCTCGACGTACGCGGCCGTATATCTGACCGGCAGCAATGGAGTTCGCTTCCAGGCCCGGCTGATTAGCAACGACTCGGCCACGAGCGACAGCCCTGTGGCCACGCCGGAACAGGTCGCGCTCGTCGAGCCCCTCTGGCTGAAGCTGGAACGCGTCGGCGATGCGTTCAATGCGTATTACTCTACCGATCCCGACGTCGAAGGCTGGATCCCGATGGCCTGGAATCCGCAGACCATCCCCATGACCGGCGCCATTCACATCGGCCTGGCGCTGACCAGCCATAGCGCCGGCAATGTCACCGTGGCGGAATTCTCCGAGGTCTCGGCTGAAGGCGCTGCCGCAGGATCGTGGCAGGTCGCGGAGATCGGCGGGGACCATCCCGCGAACGTTCCGGAGCCGCTGTATGTGGCCCTTGAGGACAGTGCGGGCACCGCGCGGATCGTGATCCACCCGGACCCGGAGGCGGTGTTGCTCGATAGCTGGCAGGAATGGAACATCGCGCTGAGCGATTTCGCGGTGGCCGGCGTGGATCTGACCCGCATCGCGGCGATGCACATCGGTGTCGGTGACGGCCCCGGTCCGCAATCCGGCGGCCGCGGCTTGATCTACATCGACGAGATCCGCGGCTATAAGCCCCGGTGCGTGCCCTCCATGGCCAAGCCCCAGGGCGACCTCAACAACGACTGCGTCGTCGACACCCTCGATTTGGAGCTGATGGCCGAGCAGTGGCTCAGCCTCGGCACCGTTGACGTGCAGCCGACGGCCGACATCAACGGAGACGGCCGAGTCAATCTGTCGGACTACTCCGGTTTGGGGAAAGACTGGCTGGAGGAGGTTCTCTGGCCGTAGGCAGGGACGCTTTCCTCATAGAGCGCCTGTCCGGCCGTGCGGTGGGGCCTGTGTCACCTCGACACAGGCCCCTGCTATCTTCTGCGTCCGACAAGCTATTTTCTGACAACAACTTACGTTCCGCTTGTCCGTCGTCTTCGGGGACGCGGAGCACGCTCATAGCACAGTTCGTGCTCGACAACACCTTTTCGCCCATCGTCTCGCCCAGGTTATCTCTGCTCATCGCCTGGGGCTCGGAAAGCCGAAGGCCCGATAGGAGGACCGTCGAATACAGGAGCCGTCGCCACTCCGGAGCCACGGCAAGCAGCCGGGCGATTCCTTCCAGACGGAGAGCCCGGCGCGGGTGTCTCGTCGAACGGTCGATGGGGGCCGGAGGGGGGTGTTTCTGAGCCGTTCCGGGCGGCCGAGTTTCACGACCCTCGAAGTGAAGACCCAGACGACCCCACCGTTGGAGTCGCGCCGGTCTGCCGTCTTGATCTGTTTTGAAGGCTGTGTATCTGTCTTTTTCGCCTTTTTGTGATAGCATTGCCGACTGTGGCATCGTAGTGTGAATCTGAAATACTCATATCCCGCGTCCGACTACACTGAGGTAGGATTCGGTAATCGTATCTGAGCGGTGGCGCCGTGAGACCCGATTTGGGAGCCAAGCTCATGGAAACAGTGAGTCATTTCACGGAAGCAGTGATTGAGTTTGTGGAAGCTCTGGAGTTCTGGGGCTGGATCGCGGTTATCGTCATTACCTGTGTTGCCATTGAAGGCATCGTCAAAGTCAAACGCATGCGAATCAAGCATGCCGAACGGATGGCAAAGATTCAGCAGGGAATCGATCCAGGCGATGAAAGCGAGGCCTATAAGAAGGATGAACTCTAGAACTCGCCCCGATCTGGCACCCTGGGCCATGCCTCTTTGGGGCGGTCTGGCATCCACTGTGTTGCGCTTCTGAATTGTCCCCACCTGTGTCACCTCGATCCAGGCCGCTGCTATTGCCTGCCGAGCCTGTTCGACAGCGTGTGTACTTTCCGGTTGACTGCGATCCTCTGGTTCGAGTAAGTAAGGCGGCGAAGGTACGGCTGTTGGCCACCGGTGGGGCGGCAACGGCCGTCGGTCAATCGGTCCCCAGAAGGGATCCTCGTGAAATGAGCGTTTGTGTTTGGTGAGGGCGGAATCATGGTGCGAATGACAGGGAAAGTCGGGTTGTGGGTGGTCGTGGTGGTCTCGCTGTTTGTCCTAATGGGCTGCGAGAGCCTTTCCGGCGGAAAATCGGGCGGTAAGAAGGTCATGCTCTTCAACGGCAAGGATCTCGCCGGGTGGGAGCGGCTCGTTCCCGACGCAAGCGTCGATGTCGATCAGGTGTGGCAGGTTCGCGACGGTCTCCTTTGTTGTGCGGGACAGCCGAATGGCTACATCCGTACGAAAGACCAGTACGACAATTACCGTCTGCACGTCGAATGGCGTTGGCCTGAGAACCCGACGAACAGCGGCGTGCTGCTGCATGCCCAGGGGCCTGAGAAGGTCTGGCCTGCCTGCATCGAATGTCAGCTCAAGGCCGGAAGTGCGGGTGATTTCGTCCTGATCGGCGGCACGGGCCTGACCGTCGATGGCACCGATCGCCGGAATCCGGAAAGGCAGTTCGTAAGCATCGCGAAGAAGGAGCCGACGAGCGAGCGGCCCGGGGGGCAATGGAACACCTACGACATTCACTGCGACGGTGGCTCCATTCGCTGCCTGGTCAACGGCATCCTGCAAAACGAGGGCACCGGCGCGACCGTCACCGCCGGGTGGATCTGCCTGCAGAGTGAGGGTAGCCCGATCGAGTTTCGCAACATCTACCTGGTGCCGCTTGACTGAGCGGCCTATCCGGGGCCGTCGGACAGCGAATCTGTAAGTTCCGGGCCGGTCTATACTTGCGGCTCTTTCTGTCCGGCACGCGGTTTGGGCGCACTCTTCGTACGCGAGGCGAATCGGTGGCGAGTTGAGCCTGCGCTCGCTGACGCCGCGTGCGCCTGTATCATTCCGAAGTGAGTTCAGCCCGAGTGTATTTCGCTGGGTCGGGCTGTGCGCATTCACGCGGCTCGGGCACCCCATGTGCCGGCAAAGAAAAACGGCAAAACATGTATGAAGTGCTCTCGTTGTGTATCTATACTGATAGAGAATGGGCATGAAAGGTATTGAGACGCAGAACGAGTTGGCACTGGTGTGCACCGCCCGCAAAGGCGACAAAGAGGCCCTCCAGACACTGCTGAGTCGTAACTGGACATGGGTCAGGGCGGTGGTCTACAGCATCCTGGCCGATGCGCAGGACGTGGATGATGTGATGCAGGAGATATGCCTGCGGGTCATCACGCGGATTCACACGCTTCGCGAGCCGGAGCGATTTCGGGGGTGGCTGGCCGTGCTGGCGAGGAGGATCGCGTTGAGACATCGCCAGCGCAGGCTGCATGGGCCGGCCCAGCCTGCCGACTTGTCCGCATTGGCGGGGGCCGGTAGCTATGGGGGCGATCCGGCCGATGACATTGAGAGAAGAGAACTGTTCCGGCGTGT
>CBFDDG010000475.1:0-4025 GCA_965603505.1 uncultured Phycisphaerae bacterium
CAACGACTCCTCAATCCGGCCGTATAAGTGCTCAAATGCTGTCGCCGTCTCCGGCACGGCCTCGATGACGAGTTCGCCGCGCGAATACGCCTCCGCGATGCGTCGGTCGTCCGGGATCTCCAGCAACACTGGAATCTGCTCGGCGGCGCAGTAGTCCGTGACCCGGCCATCGCCGACGTCGGCGCGATTGATCACGACGGCGAACGGCAGTCCCAGTTGCCGCACGGTATCCACCGCGAGCGCCAGATCATTGAGTCCGAAGGGTGTCGGCTCGGTGACAAGCACGACGAAGTCACAATCACGCATGGCCGTAATGACCGGACAAGATGTGCCCGGCGGCGCGTCGAGGATGAGCCAATCAACATCCGGGGCGGCGGCCTTGACCGCCTTGATCACGGGCGGACTCTGGGCCTCGCCCACGTTCAGCAGTCCGTGCACAAACTCGACCGGGCCGGCCTGCCCGCGCTCCACGACGCCGATCTCGCGCGGCACCTCAATTATGGCTTGGTTGGGGCAGACCAGGGCACAGCCGCCGCAGCCGTGACACAGCTCCGGGTATACGAGCACCTTCTGTCCCAGACACACGATGGCGCTGTACCGGCAGATTTCGCCGCACTGACCGCAGTGCTGACACGCTTCCTCGACGATCCGCGGCACTGGAGTCGTCACCACTGTGCGTCGAGTGATGGCGGGCTTGAGGAATAGATGCCCGTTGGGCTCTTCGACGTCGCAATCAATGTATGCCGTGGAGCACCCCTGGCGCGACGCGACCACGGCGAGATTCGTAGCGAGCGTGGTCTTGCCGGTTCCGCCCTTACCGCTGGCGACGGCAATCTTCATCGTGTCCCGGTCCTACGCTGTGGCCCTGCGCTCACCGTCCGCCGCCGCGGCCACCGCCTCCCCCCATGCCTCCACCGTTGCCACCTGCGCGGCCGCGGCCCATACCCCGGCCCTTACCGCGACCACGACCCATTCCCATCCCACCCCCGGGGCCGGGGGCTGGCTGCGCTGGCACCAGCGGGCCCGGAGTTGGCCTGCTTGGGTCGCTCATGCCGGCGTGGCCGGGCACATTCGGCTGATCTGTCGGCCTGAGCTGACCGGCCTTGAACTGCTCGACCACTTCCCGAACCGTGCCGGTGCAGCCGACGATCACGCCGATGCCGGCGGCCGACAGGGCCTGACGGGCATTCGGGCCGCAGTTGCCGGTCAGAACGTACTGGACGCCCTTGTCTACCATGAAGCCGGCTGACTGAATCCCGGCTCCCTGGCCGAGCTCCTGGTTGGTGTTGTCAACCGCCTCGAAGCTCATGTCGTCAGTCTCAACGATGAGGAAACAAGGGCAGCGGCCGAACCGCGGATCCACATTCGCATCCAGCGTCGGTGACACCGCCGTTATGACTGTTTTCATCAGGATCCTCCCTTCTTTGAGAAACACGCACTGTGGTAGCTACGCCGGTCTTCGTCAGCACGTTGCCATTTCAGGACTACCCATGACCATCATCGAGATGCCCGGTGCGTACTGAACGAAGTAGCGCGCATACTCACAACCTGTCCCTATCCGTAGCTTGACCATTCGGTCTGTGTCCGCTCTTACCTTCGCCACCCACTTCCAGTCTTCTCCGTACATATTGGCAGTAGACGGCCCCGATTGGGTTGTGTGCCAGAACGCGATCCTTCACGATCAGTGTCGTGACCGGGGCCTCGGAGGCCATGCTGAAAACGGCATCGTGCCCAACACAAAGGCCGCACAAGATATTCAGCTCGGTTCCCGCATCGTTCAGCACCTGCGCCTGCCCCGCCGGACTGCACATGGCTTCCTTCTGCTTCTGCGAGTCCACTTGCTCCAGTCCGAACGTTCTCTTAGCGATTCCGCCCACCTTGCAGCAGACGGAAACGACGTCAAAGCGGCGCGAGAGGATCTCCTCAATGACACCGGCCTCCCGGGCCAACCCGATGCAGAACGCCAAACCGACCTTTCGAAAGCCAAGCCCCTCAGCGAAAAGGACCACTTCGGCGAGGCGAGTCTCCTTACAGTAGTGGCGGGCCTCGATGGCCGACGCTCCCCTGTGCAATCGCGCCGTGTGCCCATCGTCATAGAGCAACCGGTGACCTTCACTCACACCGAAGCAGTCCTGTCCCTCCCGGCATTGCCACGTTTCACAGGACGCACAGTGCCCTATGGTCATCCCTCTTCTCCGTGGACAGTCTGCAACTCCGCGATCCGTCGCCTGATCCCATTCAGAGTGTCCTCGATGTACTCCGCCTGCGCCTTGAGGGCTTGCGCCTCTTGTTCGGCCGGGAGGGGAATAGCGCCCGGCATTGCGCCGTCAGGTAACCTCCGGTTCCACCAGCCCCCGCCGCGACCGCCGCCGCGACCCCGACCCCACCCCCGGCCCCACCCCCGGCCCCGGAAACCTCGTCCGGACATGAAGTTCGTGTAACCGGGGATACTGTAGCCTGCGCAGTAGCCGGCTGCGCGTCCGGTCATTGGTCCCTGTCCAGCGGGGCCAGTTCCGTCTCCACGTGGCATGATACTACTCCTTAGTTGCAGGACGTCCTTAGTTACAGCGCAACAGAGCCTGTGTCTTCGACTGTGCCCGTGTCGGATGCCACAGCCCGTGTGCGCCTCGATCTCCGCAGAACCAGACTGCCGACGTGACATCCCAGATCTCTGGCTACCACCGGGCATTTTGCCTTGAGCACAAAGAAGATGTCCTTGGGCACGTCGTCAAGCGTTTCGTAGTTGCCCTGCCCCTTAGCGATGACCAGGTCGGCTTGGTTGAAGCGCCGTCGGAACTCGGCGCTGCAATCGTCGAGAATCGTGCCCGGCGCATCTGAACCATTGTCGATAACCTCGACCAGCCCGGGAATCCCTGCTGCTTGCGTGTCGGCGATCGTCACATCGTTGATCACCGGAAAGCCTCGGACAGCAACAGTTACCTTCTCGACCGGCATCTGTTCGAGCAACAGCCTGTCAAACACGATCTCCCCGGCGTTGTCAGCCAGGTAGAGAATTCTCTGTGCACGGGACAGCGTTTCAACGAAGACGCGCACGTCGCCGTCCAGCGATGCCACCAAAGCGTCTTCGATCGCCTCATGCACGTCGGATTCGTCAAAGTGGGCGTTGACGCCCATGTCAATGACGTTGCCGGCGATCGCCAGCCGCAGGGCTTTCTCCAACGGACGGGATGAGGCATGCACTTGCGCGCGCAGCTTCGGGTAGAGCGCTAGCGCCAGTCGAGTGGAGCGGTCCTTCATCTCACGATACGGATCACTCTGACCCGTCAGGTCGCGAATCAAACGATGGATGCGTTGTCCCATCGCCGGCGGTGACTGACGCAGGTCCATTTCACTCGCGGCTCGCAGGACCTCGCGGAGCAGTTGCTCGTGAAGCGCCTCCTCGTGCGTCACCAAGCGTGCAGAGTCAAGGGCTTGGCGGACGAAGCATGGGATGCACTCGAAAAACGTCTTCATCAGCCGGCCCCGTGGCGGCCGTCAGGCCGCCGACTCCCTCGAAACCGCCGCCGCCGACCACAGCAGCCCGGCATGAGGAAAACTCCATCCGTCAACCGCCCGGATAAGAATGCCCGTAGCACGTCTTCCACGGGGCCACATATGTGCGGCATTACTTTGATGCCTGCGGCTACGAGTAGAGCCTCCAGCGGCCAGGAGAGCGCGCCGCAAATCAATACCTCCACGCCAACGCTGGCAATCTCACGGGCTCGAGGTGCGAGCTGGTGCGCAGGAATGCCCACCACACGCCGTTTGATCTCCTTGCCGCTATCGACACTCACCACGAGCAAGCAGCTCGCAGTATCGAGTACAGGAGAGACCCGGCTATCCCAGGTTGGAATCGCGATGTTCATCGTGCCTAGATCCTGCAACTTGTATACCGCGGTCGAAGAGGAATGCCGCTTCGGATTGTAATATCAGCGAATCCAAGGACTTACAGAAGACAGCCCTGCCACGTTCTATCGCGCCACAATTGCGGAACGCAATGGCTTGGCTGGACGATCATTGCAAAT
>CBFDDG010000476.1:0-4022 GCA_965603505.1 uncultured Phycisphaerae bacterium
TAGAGGATGGAGCACTCCATATCGCAGTCCAGCCCGGCCTCCTGGCCCACTGCGGCGCGGACGGTGAACTGATCGACGAAGATAATCGGCTGGTGCCGCTCCAGCTCGTTGATGAATCGCACGAGCTGCGCGAAGCCGCACCGGAATGATAGAACGACATTGCGCTGAGCGATTCGCTTGAGTTCCTCGCCGCCGATGTTCGTGGCGGTCCCGACGGTGCGCCCGGAGAAATCCGCCAGATCGTGCCCTTCGGCGAGGTCTCGAATCAAGAAGTCCAGCCGGTTCAGGTCATTCGTATCGAAGACGAATTCCCGATATTGTCGCTCGCGGTCTTCCCGCTCCATCCGGATGCGCTGCTGCCGGCGCTCCGATCGCGCGTTCCGGAGAAAGGTGACCCGCTCGACCTTATCGGCGACGCGCCGCCGGCAGTCGCCAAGCGCCCGCCCGCCGGGGAGCACGACGGCAAAGTGAAAGATTGCCAGCGCCGCCAAGCCAATCACCCAGACGATTAAGAACCGGACAACGAGTTTTGCGTTTCTGGACAACGTTGCGGCTCCCTATGGCTCGAGTCGGCACTCAATCACGTAGTACTGGAAGTTCCGGCCTTCAATCGGCTGCTGCTGTTGCGAGACGATGCGTAAGCTGTCCGGCCCGGGGGCCAGAGGCATCTGCTGCCGCAGGTCGCGGATGAACTGCTCGACCGCCGCCGACCCCGAAGGCGAGACGACCCCCATCATGATCGAATACCGGTACGAGACCTTCCGGTCCTTGCCTTTTTGCTCCTCGCGCTTGGAGAGCACATCGTTGACCGTGATCGCCTCCGAGGCGCTGCCGCTCAGCGCGACGAGAACGGGCGACCACGTGGTGTGACAAAGCAGGGCCTTGGAGACCTCGGCTAGGTCCGCATCGATCTCCTTGCGGCGTTTCTCGTTCGTCTCGAGCATCCTCGCGACATCGGCCAGTTGCGCCAGATCCTGCGTATAGACCGTGAGCGATTGTTCTTGCGCCGCCAGCGCGCTGCTATCCTCGACATAGCGGATAGCGTCCAGTGCGATCGCGACGACGAGCAGGCAGAACGCCACCGTCACCGCCGCGATCTGTATCGGGCGGGGCCCCGCCGGGATCTCCGTACCTTTCAACAGGTCAATGGTGAACATCGCGCACCGACCTCATCGCCAAACCTAATGCAACCACAAACGCCAGCCCGTACGCGGACACCTCATGCTTCTGCACCGCCCGCACGCAGGGCAGCATCGGCAGCGGGTCCCACAGCTTGACCTCGCCCGCCGGAAGCTGCAGCAGGATATCAGTGATCGCTTTGGCCCGCGTCATTCCGCCGCACAGAAACACCCGGTCCACCGCAGCAGCCGACGGCTGTGTGCCGTAGTAGCGAACCGTTTCCATCACGCGGTCGACCAGCGTCGCGCAGGCCTCCTCCAGACCCTCCTGAAAACCCTTCATGGCAAAGCGGGATTCATCCGTCCGCCCCAGTGCCCCAACGATCGTCGGCCTCTCCACGCCCGTGGCCTGGCAGACGTGACGAATGATGTGCTCGCCCGCGTAGGCGATATCGCGCACAAAGGGCAACCCGTCGCGGGAGACAATCGCCACGTTCGTGTACGAGCTTCCCACGTTCAGAACCATCGCCGTCTGGCCCTCCTCTCGGACCTTGCAGACCTCGAGGCAGTTGAGCAGGGCCAGCCCGTCGATATCGATCATGGCGCAGTGTGTCCGGCCTCGCTCGCAGAGCTCGCGGATCTTCTGAATGACGTCGTTTTTGGCGGCGGCGAAAATGCCCGTGATTTTCTCCGCGACGGGTGCCTCTTTCTTGAGAATTCGTGCGGCCCTTCTTGCCGGCAGGCCCCGCAGCACCTCGTGCGTCACCGTGCTCTCGTCCAGCTCGAACGGGCAGACCTGGTCCGCTTCGAGCTCGACGGCGGAGGCCAGTTGCTTGAGGGGCAGGGGGGGGAACTCGAACGTGCGGACGGCCACTTCCGGCCCGGCCAGGCCGCACACAACATCCGTATCCGCTTCGCGGAGTGTGTGGAGGGTGCGCCAGACGGCCAGGGAGATATTCTCACCGGTGGGGGGACCGCCACGCTCCGACTGCTCGATGACGGTTCTCGCCAAGCCGGTGACGGTGAGCCGACCGCCCTTGCGCCGAACGCGTGCCGCCTTGACCGCCGTCGTGCCGATATCCAAGCCGATGAGCTGAGGCGCTCGCAATGACAATCCGAACAAGAGGTCGTCCTTTCCCGTCGGGCCATCCTGCGTCATGCGCGACGCATCATGCGCCGGCCTACGCGACCCGCACAACGCCATCCGCACGACGATCCTGTCAATTCTCCCACCAGCGGCCCACGACGAAGACGGCCGCCGGATCGTTAATATCAACGTACATCAGCCGCGTGTCAAAGTAAAAATTCCCGGAGTTCTTCATGTCGAAGCTGTTGCCCGTGATTGCCCCGATGAAATCGCCACTGTTGTACAGGCTGATGTCGGCATCCGGCGCGTAGACGGCGGCCGCCAGCGTGCTCTTGGCCTTCAGGTCGATATCCGTGCAGGTTGGCAGTCCGTAAATCTTGAGGCTGGTGGCCAGATCGGTCAGGTTGCTGAAACCGGTTGAGTTCTTATCCTCCAACGAAGTCCCGAGGTACAACTCGAGGCTGCCGGTACTCTCGACGATGACCTCCGCCGATTGGTTCAGGGTCATCTTGCCGGTCACGTAGATGACAACGCCGGCGCTGATGCTCAGGATGTCACCGTTAGGAATATTGATCGTGTCGAACTGGTATCGACCGGGGGTGCTGATGGTCAGCCCGTTCGTTAGGCTGCCCATGTAAGCCATATTGGCAGGCGGCTGCACGTCGGGGAAGACCAGCGTTTCGGTGGCGGGGTAACACTCGCCCAGGATGACCGTCGAATCCTTGGGCTCAATCACCACTGCCGGGTCGCCTCCCGGCCCGACGACGATGTCGCCGGGCACTGTCACGAAGGACTTGAGGATGATGGAATTGGCCTTCGTGCTATTGGTGCGAATGACCATATCGCTGGGCAGGCCCGGTCCGACGACGCCAAAGGAACTATTTACCTTGACGTCCACTGTCTCCCGAACGCCGATCCCCTCCCAGTAGGATCCGACGAGCAGCGTCGTATGGGTCATCCGCGTGAGCGGTCCGTTGGTCCCGGTCGCATCGATCTGGTAGCCGGTGGCCCAGGCGCCGCTGATGGTATAGCTGTACTCCGAATTCGCACCGACCAGATTTACGTTCGAGGCTGTGGGGATGGTCGTGTTGTCCCAGGGCTGCTCAGTGACGATCTTCTTTTGCATCTGAAAGATGGCGTCGGCCATACCCGCATCGGCGGCGCACCGCGCCGTGACGGACTGCACGTTCCGCGCCGCCAGCATCCGCGAGTGGTAGCCAAGATGGATCATGGCCAGCCCCAGGATGCTGACGATGGCCCCGATCGTCGTAATCAGCACCAGCGTCACGCCCCGGTTTCTCGATTTCTTGCGCCCCTTCATCGCCCCTTCCCCTTCCTTCAGTTCAACAGCCTCTTTCGCCACAGAGGACACAGAGACCACAGAGATGGATGCAATGTTCCGCCATCTTGCCTCTGTGTCCTCTGTGCTCTCTGTGGCCATACATTCGCTTGTCGTTTTCCTATTCGTTGTGTCGCATGGCGGTTGCCATGACGGGCAGGTCGAGTTTGCCGTCGTCCAAGAGCAGCGTCATGGAAATACACGGCCCGGATTGGAGAAAATGACAGCTCGTCACGTTATGGGCGAGGGTCTGGATCGACGGGACGCCGCTCGTATGATCGAACGTCCCCGGCATGATGCCGCCGCGCTGGACCATGAGGTTGCCGCCTTCGCTGAGGTAGAACAGGGCGTAGCTGTCCAGGGCCGTCGCCGTAGCGCTGCTGTAACAGTACACTTCCATGGACGTGCTGAGCGTGCCGGTGGGAACGCACTTGCGGACGGAGGCCTCTCGCACCGTGTGCTCGAAGGTCCGCCGGGC
>CBFDDG010000477.1:0-4020 GCA_965603505.1 uncultured Phycisphaerae bacterium
TGAGCAACCGCGATGATTTCCTTCCGCTGGACAAGCACGCGCTCAAAAGCATCGCGGTCATCGGTCCTCACGCAGGCATGTTCACCGCCGGCGGCTACAGCGGCAAGGTCATCGATCCGGTGACTCCTCTGGAAGGCATCCGGAATCGTGCAGCGGCGGGAACGGAGATTCTCTATGCCAAGGGGGCTGAGATCGCACCGCCCCGGAAGAAGCCCGAAGTGCCTTTCGACAAGGAAGAGGAATTGCGCAAGGCGGCCGAAATCGCGAGGAAGGCCGACGCGGTCATCCTGTATGTCGGTACGACGCTGCGTGTCGAAGCGGAGGGCCGCGACCGCAGGGCTCTGGGCCTGCCGGGCAATCAGGAGGATTTGGTCAGGGCGGTCCTGGCGGCCAACCCGCGCACGGTCGTCGTATTACTCAACGCGGGCCCGCTGACCATCCCGTGGGTCAGGGAGCACGCGCCGGCCATCGTCGAGGCCTGGTGGGCCGGCGAGGAGGGCGGCAACGCTATTGCCGACGTCATCTTCGGCGACGTGAATCCAGGCGGCAGGTTGCCCTATACCGTGTACGCCTCCGAGAGTCAGGTTCCACCGCAGGACGAGTACGACATCAGCGAGGGCTTCACGTACATGTACCTGAAGGGCAAGCCGCTCTTTGCCTTCGGTCATGGCCTGAGTTATACGCGGTTTCAGTATTCCAACCTGCAACTCTCGAGAAGGCAAATTGCAGTGGACGGCACGGTCACGGTGGCCGTGGATGTAGAGAACGTCGGCCAGCGCGGCGGCGATGAGGTCTTGCAGCTTTACGTGCGCGATGTGGCGTGCCGTGTCGAGAGGCCCGCGAAGGAGCTGCGCGGATTCAGGCGCGTCAGCCTGTCGCCGGGAGAGAAGAGGACGGTGTCTTTCCCACTGGCGGGTGAGAAGCTTGCCTTCTATGATGAGAAGATCCACGGTTTTGTTGTGGAGCCTGGGGCATTTGATGTTCTTGTGGGCAGTTCATCGGATGACATCCGATTGACGGGGCGATTCCACGTCACGATATCGAAGTAAGAAAGGAGACTGTATCGTCATGAGAAACGCGGTGAAACTGAGTCTGGCACTGCTGACGTTGTCAGGTGCGATTCATGCGAAGCAGGCAGCCGTTCGTCTGTCCATCGATCCCACGACCGTCGTTAACAAGGTCGATGAGAAGGTCTACGGACATTTTCTGGAACACATTTACCATTCCTGCAACGGCGGGTTGTGGGGCGATCTGGTCTGGAATCGCAGCTTCGAGCAAAATGAGCTGGGCAAATGGACGATCCAGGACGGGCAGATCGCACAGGAGGGGATGGGCACGAACGTGCGTCTGACCTTCGGCGAGCCGGACTGGCGGGACTATGAGTACACTCTCGAAGCAAAGAAGACCGGAGGGCAGGAAGGCTTTCTGATTTTGTTTCGCGTCAAGAATGAGAAGGAGTTCTACTGGTGCAACCTGGGGGGCTGGGGCAATCAGCGTCACAGTCTGGAGCGCGGCGCGGAGGCGGGCGGCCGATGGGGCCCCGTGGGTCCGCAGCCGGCCGGAAGGATCGAGTCGGACCGATGGTATGCCATCCGGGTACGTTGCGAGGGCCGGCATTTCCAGGTCTGGTTGGATGATGCGCTGATCATTGATTACACGGACGACCAGCGAGCGCATCTCAACGGGAAAGTGGGCATCGGCACGTGGGCGACGCAAGCAGTCTTTCGGAACCTGAAGGTCAAGGCGCTGGATGGGTCTGTCTTATACGATGGCCTGCCGGAGGACCTGGCGCGGCAGAATACAGCCAGCTTCTGGGAGGCCTGCGGTGGTGCGAAGGTGTTTTTGGAGCGGGCGGATGCTCTGAATAGCAGTGTCTGCCAGAAGATCACTACGGATTCTCAGGGTGGCGGATTGCAGCAGAAGGGATTCAGCGTCCGTTCGGGTCAGGTCTATGAGGGCTCGGTGTGGGTCAAAGGGAATGCCTCGGAAGGCTTGGTGGTCGAGCTTCTCGACGGCCAGGGACATGTGGTGAGAGAGACGCTCGCGGCGCCGTCTTCGCAGTGGAAGGAATATGCCTTTTCGCTGGCGCCGGACTGGTCTTGCGAGAATGCTACCTTGCGAATTGCTTCCCGAGGCAGGTGCGAGTTCTGGATCGACCAGGCGAGCGTGATGCCGAAGAGCTGGCGGGAGCAGGGCGGCTTCCGACCCGATCTGCTGCAAGCCATAGCGGGCCTTCGACCGCCGGTGATTCGTTGGCCGGGCGGGTGTTTCGCCTCGTCGTACCAGTGGAAGCAGGGCATCGGGCCGCAACATAAGCGCCTGCCTCATCCGCGGGAGATCTGGGACGACCTCGACGTCTACAATTTTGGCACGGATGAGTTCATCGAGATGTGTCGGCGCGTCGGGGCCGAACCTCTGATTGTCGTCAACATCGGCTCGCGGGCCTGGAACAATGACGCCGAGACGCATGACTATACGCAGGATATCCTTGACTGGATCGAATACTGCAACGGTCCGGCAGATTCCAAGTGGGGCAAGGTCCGCGCCGCCAACGGTCACCCGGAACCTTACAGTGTGAAGTACTGGGAGATCGACAATGAGACGTGGCACACGCCCGCCGGGGCGTACGCCGAGCAGATCCTTCGGATCGCCCCTCTCATGAGGAAGGCGGATCCATCGATCAAGCTGGCCGCCTGCGGCAGCGGTGGAATGGGCCGGCGCGACCGTAACGGCATGCCGTATAACCGCACCGTCATTGAACGCTGCGCGAGCGTGTTGGATTACATCAGCATTCACCACTACGAGAACCCGAACCGGTTTGCGGGAGGTCCGCGAGATTACGAGGCGTTCTTCCGCGAGATCGGCGAGTTGATCGCCAAGTCCGGCAACCCGAAGCTCAAGATTTACGTCTCGGAATGGAACGCCCAGAGCACGGACTGGCGCACGGGTCTGTATTGCGGGGGTCTGCTCAATGCCTTCGAGCGCTGCGGTGACATTCTGGAGATAGGCGGTCCGGCCCTGTTCCTCCGTCACGTATCCGCGACGGCCTGGGACAACGCGTTCATCAACTTCGACCAGTCCGCATGGTTTCCCGCGTCCAACTACGTGGTGATGAAGCTCTGGCGCGACCACTACGCCCCGGAGCGCGTGGCGCTCTCAGAGGATGCCGGTCCACTCAATGTGGTCGCCACCCGGCGCGATGGGGGCGGGGTGGTGATTGTGAAGGTTGTCAACCCGACCACAGAGGCGGTGCCGGTAGAGGTGTCGCTGTCGCATGGCCTGCGACCGGCAGCCGGCAAGGCCCTCATGGTGGCGCCCGGCAGCCTTGACGCGCGGAACACTCTCTCACAGCCGGACCGGGTAGACGTCAGGAATCTTGCGACACGGTTGGATGGTGATGCCATCGTGTTGGATATGCCGGCGCTGTCGGCCGCAGTGGTGACCATCAAGACCGGCAAGTCCCAGTGAGACACGACGCTCAGGAGGTGAGCCATGGAATGTACGAGTCGTTTGCTCGGATGTCTGGCGATTGTCGCAACGTGTGCACAGTTGGGCACATGCCTGCAAGCGGATGTGCGGGCAGACAGTTCGTCGAAGTTCAAGGTCCAGCCGGTCGTTCCGTTGCGGGCGAAGGCATTTCCGCTGGAAGACGTGCGTTTGTTGGAAGGGCCGTTCCAACAGACGATGAACCGCGACCGGCGCTACCTGCTATCGCTCGACGCGGATCGCCTGCTGCACATGTTCCGTGTCACCGCGGGCTTGACCGCTCCGGCGGAAGCCTACGGCGGCTGGGAGCGCGCGGAACTCCGCGGCCATACGATGGGCCACTATCTTTCCGCCTGCGCCCTGATGTACGCCAGTACCGGCGACGAAAGACTCAAAGCCCGGGCGGATTCCATCGTTACGGAGCTCGCCAAGTGCCAGAAGGCCCTGGGCAACAGCGGTTATCTCAGCGCCTATCCCGAGTCATTCATCGACCGCGTGGAAAGTCTCCAGCAGGTTTGGGCGCCGTACTATACG
>CBFDDG010000478.1:0-4011 GCA_965603505.1 uncultured Phycisphaerae bacterium
TGTCTCATGCACAGAGGCGAAGGAGACCGGTTATGGCAGGACAATTCACGCGACGCACCTTTCTGAGAAACTCCGCGTGCGGTGCGATGGGGCTGGTCATTCTGAAGAACAGCCGATCGGTCTGGAGCTACGAAACGAACGAGAAGGTGAACCTGGCGATTGTGGGTGTCTCGGGGCGCGGCAGTTGGTTCTCGAATACCATGCCCAAGCTCGCCAATATCGTTGCCATGTGCGACGTGAACGACCGGCGGGCCGCTCCCTACTTCAAGGAGGTCCCGCAGGCGAAGACGTACCACGATTTTCGCACGATGCTCGACGAGATGGATGAGCAGATCGATGCGATCACAGTGGCCACGCCGGACAATACGCATGCCGTCATCGCGGCGACCGCGATCAAGCGGGGCAAGCATGTCTTGTGCGAGAAGCCTCTCACGCATGACGTCTTCGAGGCGCGCACGCTCCGCGAGCTGGGCCGCAAGTACAAGGTCGCGACGCAGATGGGCAATCAGGGCACAGCCAGCGAGGCCTTCCGTCGGGGCGTGGAACTGATTCAGGCCGGCGTTCTCGGCGAGGTCCGTGAGGTCCATGCGTGGAACACGGGCGGCGGGGCGGGCAAGCGGCCGATTCCGACGGAAGAGCATCCCGTCCCGGACTTCCTTAAGTGGGACCTGTGGCTGGGGCCGGCGAAGTGGCGGCCGTACAATTCCCGCTGGGCCGAGTGGCATACGTGGCGCGACTTTGCGACTGGCCAGCTCGGCAACTGGGCCTGCCATACGATGAACGTCATCTTCAAAGGGTTGCGGATCGACTCGCTGTGGAATGCGTCCGACGGCCGCACGATCCGGCTCGACGTCGAGCTCTCCGGCGTACACGAGGCCACGTTCCCGAAATGGGAGATCATTCGATACACGATCCCCTCGCGGGGCGACCTGCCGCCGGTGGTCGTCAACTGGTATAACGGCGGCGGACAGGCCCCCGGACCGCGGGAGAAGATCGAGGAGATGATGGGCCGCAAGCTCGACTGGGGCGACGCAGGCGAGAAGAAGTGGGCGGACCACGCGGGCTGCCTGCTCGTCGGCAGCGAGGGCATGATTCATTTCACCGGCCACAACGCCACGTCCTCCCTGCTACCCGAGGACAAGTTCAAGGATTTCCAAGGCCCCGCGCGGTCGCTGCCTCGTTCGCGCGGGCACGAGCGGGAATGGCTCGACGCGTGCCGGGGCGGACCGGCCGCCATGTCGAATTTCGATTACAGCGGACCGCTGACCGAGTTCGTCCTGCTCGGCAACGTCGCCACGCGGTTCGGCAAGACCATCGAGTACGACCCGGCGGCCCTGAAGGTGACGAACCTTGCGGAGGCAAACGACGCCCTCAAGAGACAGTACCGCCAAGGATGGTCGCTCTGAGGAAGGGGAATGATCGTGTCGCATAGGAGACTCCAGGCTGCCCTGATGATTGTTGCCGTCGCGGCCGCTATATCCATGGCACAACTTACAGAGGAGCAGGCCAAGCGGATCGAGGCGGCAGTGCCGCAGAAGGCGAGGACCATGCCGAAGGAGCCTCGCCGTGTGTTGATCTGGAACACGCCGTTCATGGAGCAATCGCCGCACAAAGGGTACACGATTCCACAAGCTGAATATGCGATGCGGCTGCTCGGCGAGAGGACCGGCGCCTTCGAGCCGGTCGTCAGCGATGATGTCACGATGTACCTGCCCGAGAATCTCAAGCGGTTCGACGCGATCCTCTTCAATAACAGCAACGGCCCGTGGATCCGGCCGACCCCGGTGGATATGGAGAAGTTCAAAGGCCGCGGCTCGGACGTCAACGAGGTCGAGATGCTGCTGCGAAAGAGCCTGCTGGATTATGTCGCCAAAGGCGGCGGTATCGTCGCCTATCATCACGCGATCGGAGGCAATACGCACTGGCCTGAGTTCCTGGAGCTGATCGGCGCTGGCTACTGGGGACATCCCTGGAATGAGGAGGTCGCCGTCAGGCTGGAGGAACCCGCTCATCCGCTACTGGCGGCGTTCGAGGGCAAGGACTTTCGGCTGGCGGAAGAGATCTTTCAGTTTCGCGAGCCGTACTCCCGTGAGAAAGTGCGCGTGCTGCTGTCGCTCGACACCGAGAATACGAACATGACGGTGCCGTGGATTCACCGCAAGGACAACGACTTCGCGCTGGCGTGGATCAAGCGGCACGGCGAAGGCCGGGTCTTCTACAGCGCGATCGGACATCGTACGGAGATCTGGTGGAACCCAATGATCCTGCGTTTCTACCTGGATGCGATTCAGTTCGCCACAGGCGACCTGCCGGCTGATGCGACGCCAAGTGCCCGGGTGCGTCAGGGCAAGGGGAATAAGAATGAGCAATAGCAGGAGCATCACACGACGGGGACTACTGCGCGGTGCAGTGGGCGCGCTCGTGTTTCCGTACCATGTACCGGCATCCGCTATTGGGCGGCAGAACAGGCAGCCTCCAAGCGACCGGATCACTCTCGCCTGCATCGGCCTCGGCGGCCGGGGTAAAGAGAACCTGCGGAGCTTCATGCGACACGAAACCTGCCGCGTGGTCGCCGTATGTGATGTCAACGCCAATCGCCTCGAAGAAGCGAAGAAGATCGTGGACGACCACTACGGCAGCACCGACTGCGCGACCTACGGCGACTGTCGCGCGGTCCTGGCCAGAGGGGACATCGAATAATGAGAAGAAGGCAATTCCTGAAGAGCAGTGCAGTCACGACGGGATCGTTGATCGCTGGCGGTATCGCGCGACAGGCTGACGCGGCGGAGGCCGAGTGCGAGCCGGGTTGTCCCTGCGAGAACGCGCCGAAGCTACCGCGGCGAGCATACGGGGACACCGGCGAGAGGCTCTCGATCATCGGGTTCGGCGGGATCGTCGTCAGCGGCGTCGAGCAGGAGCACGCGAATCGCGTCGTCGCGGAAGCCGTCGAGAAGGGAGTCAACTACTTCGATGTCGCGCCGACCTACGGTGATGCCGAGATCAAGCTCGGCCCCGCTCTGGAGCCGTATCGCAAGGATGTCTTCCTCGCCTGCAAGACCACCCAGCGAACGAAGGAAGGAGCCACCGCTGAACTGGCCGAGTCGTTGAAGCGGCTGCGGACGGACCATCTCGATCTCTATCAGCTCCACGCCATCTCGGATGTGGAGAAAGATGTCGAGACGGCCTTCGGCAAGGGCGGCGCGATGGAGCTCTTTCTCGATGCGAAGAAACAGGGGCGGGCCCGTTACCTCGGCTTTTCGGCACACTCCGAGGAAGCCGCATTAGCCGCGATGGAGCGATACGATTTCGATTCGGTCCTCTTTCCCATCAATTTCGCCACGTTCTACGAGGGCAACTTCGGCCCGCGCGTGATTGAGGCCGCCAAGTCGAAGGGCGTCGCGAGGCTGGCGCTGAAGGCGATGGCGAAGCAGCGATGGCCCGAGAACGATCCGCTCCGAAAGCAATATCCGAAATGCTGGTATCAGCCGCTCACGGATCGCAAGGAGGCGAAGCTCGGGCTGTATTTCACGCTCAGCCAGCCGATCACGGCCGCCATCCCGCCCGGCGACGAATCCCTCTTTCGCCTCGCCCTCGACCTGGCCATGGGCTTTCGACCCGTCTCGCAGAGAGAGAAAGAAACGCTGCGGCAGATGGCTCATTCACTCGATCCGGTCTTCAGGACCTAACGCCGAATGCGGATGAGGTACCAGGGCGTTGCCGGCTCGCCCAACGTGATGCGATAGCCCGCGTCGCTTCTCTCGGCCTCGATGGGTTTGCCAAGCGGCTTGGCCCGGCTGTCGAGAGGGACCACCTCGACTTTTCCGGCGGACTCGATGTCCCGGAGCGTGACGAATCCCTTCACCGGTTCGATGACCGTGGGTTCCGTCCCCCAGCCCGTCAGAGACGTTCGCTCGGCATTCCACTTCATGCCGGTGTTGGCGGTACGTGCGGTGGTCACGAGAAGCAGCCGGTCCGCGTTCCCGATGGGCTTGTCGTCCAGCGACGTCAGAA
>CBFDDG010000479.1:0-4010 GCA_965603505.1 uncultured Phycisphaerae bacterium
CGTGGACAATATGTGGCGACGTCGGACGGTGATGATTACTGGACGTCTCCCGACAAGCTGCAACGGCAGGCCGACCTGTTGGATCGACATCCGGAGTATGCGTTGTGCTTTCACAGTGTGACAATGGTGTGGGGTGACGGCGGCCGTGAGCCGATGATCTTCCGTCCACACCGGATCAAGGAGGCGTACACTCTGAAAGATCTCTTCGATCACAATTTCATCGCGTCCTGCTCTCCGATGTATCGCCGGCGCCTGTTCGATCAGCATCCCGCATGGTGCTTTGACGTGCCTGTCTACGATTGGATGCAGCATGTTCTGCATGCGCAGTACGGCGCCATAGGGTATATCGACGAGCCGATGGCGGTCTACAGGCAGCATGGCGGCGGTGTGTACTCCATGAGCGGCGCCGCAGAGAGACTGGATGTCGCCATAGAAATGCTCAAACGCTTCCGCCCCGTGTTTGCACGGAAGTATCGGCGCGCAATCGACACTTCTCTGTGCAAACACTACTGCACGCTGACACATCAGTACTGTGACGAGGGCAAACTGACCGAGGCCCGGCGTTGCATACGGGAATGTTTGCGTGCGGTTCGTGTTCCCCCGCTACTTCCCGTTGGGGGTTTACTGAAGGCGACAGTGAGGGCATATGCGCCCGGTCTCCACAGGCGATGCAAATGGATTCTTGTCAAGTCGCAGTGTTTGGGGGCAGCGTCGGGCAAAGGGAGAGCGGATCCCCATTAGGGTAGAGCAGATGCATCGAATCCCGGGATATACTCTCTATTGTTCCCCACGGTTGTTGTTCGAACCTGCAATCGCGCCGGCTGGCTCGTGGACCAGATCGAGGCATATCGACCACAACGATGGTTGCGCGTCTGCGATGTTCGATCGTGGTGTCGAATGAATGACTACAATTGGATGAGCCCGAGCCAACGAGAGGATTCTTATGACCCGGGCGGAGTTGAGACGCCTCCTGCATCTCGCACCGGGATACGGGAAATATGGCCGTTGTCTCAAGCAGGTCCCAATCGAGGTCGTGGAGCCCGACCAGGCTCGGCGAAATCGAGTGACGCAGGTAGGAGCGGAGTGGATGCTATGACGGCAAAAGTTGCGAAAGCGGAACTTGCCTTTGGCGCGCGACCGATCCGACCCTGACCATTGCCAAGATCTTCGTTATGCTCTTCACGATTACGATTCCGACATACAACCGCGCGGATACGCTGGCAGAGGTGCTGCGAAGCCTGGAGCAACTTCGCTGTCCGTCCGATGCCGAATACGAGATCCTCGTCGTGGACAACAACAGCTCTGATCACACGGCATCGGTGGTCGAGGAGTTCCGTCCCGTGCTGGGGCCCGCGTTCCGAAGCGTCTTGGAGCCCAGGCAGGGCATCAGCCACGCGAGGAACCGTGCCTTCGAGGAGGCTCGCGGAGAGGTCGTGTGCTTCATAGATGATGACGGTATTCCGGACCGCAACTGGCTGGTCGGGCATGTGCGAGCCTACCAGTCCGAACAACGAGCCGTCGCTGTCGGCGGGAGAATCCGGTTGCGCTGGCCCGAGGGCTGGTCCAGACCGGCATGGCTGCCGCCACAATTGGAGCATTATCTCAGTGCTTTGGACTTGGGGCCGGAACGTCAGTTGATGCGCCATCCTCATTATCCTTATGGATGCAATATGTCTGTCAAGCTTCAGGTCGCACGTGATATCGGCGGGTTCTCCGTGCGTCTCGGTCGGACGGGGACCGACCTGATATCCAACGAGGAGCAGCACTTCTTTCTGCGGGTGGAGGAACACGGCGGCCTGACGCTCTACGAGCCGGAGGCATTGGTCTACCACATGATTCCCACTTCACGCCTGTCGAAGAGGTTCTTCCTCCGGCGCGCCTACGCCCAGGGAATCTCGGACGCGCTGCTTAGGCGAGAGATCCGTGGTGACGCACTGTCACGTCTCTCTGAGGCCAGGCGGCTTCTGGGCGGCTTGAAGATGCTGATCGGCGCGGCTTCTCGGGCGGTTGGCGCGTGTGTTGCCCGAGCGGATTCCGCGGCACGATTTCTCACCAAGGCACGGACGGCGCACGCAGCCGGGCGGGTCGTGGCAACTGCCCGGTTGTTAGGCCGGCAAGGTTGGAAGGGAAACGCATAGAATGGCTCTGGTCAGCGTCGCTCGAAACACAGGCATCCGTTTGGCCGAGGGCGAGTGGGTTGCCTTTCTGGATTCGGATGATTGGCGGCTGCCTCAGAAGCTGCAGCGGCAACTGAGATGTGTCGCGGAAACGGACGCGCATGTCTGCTTCGCGGGCCATATCGAGGTCTGTCGACCACAAGGATGGTTACGAGTCTGCGATGTTCGATCGTGATGTCGAATGAATGACTACAATCGGATGAGCCCAAGGATTCTATTCATCACAGGCGGCGTTCCATGGCCGGTTCACATGGGTGTGAACCAGCGAACGCACCTTCTGCTGCGCGCTCTGCGAGAGTACGGCACGGTGGACACGGTGATACACTCGCGTTACGCAGCGCTCTCTGCTGCTGACCTGGAATATCTGCGCGACAACTATGGTGTTGTCACACGTTTTGTCCAGCAGGCTCCCGGCGAGCGCTGGCCCTGGCGGCTCGCGGGACGCGTGTCGAAGCCGCTGGCTTCTCGGCTCGGGACGCACATCGGAGGTATGGGGCTGTGGTATCGGCCGCAGACGGACATCGGCCGCTGGCTTGCGGGACGGCTGCAGGAACGCCATTACGACCTGATCGTCGGCCGCTACCTTCGGGTGCTCGCCAGTTCCGGCGCCCTTTCCTACCAGCCGGTCGTCCTCGATCTGGATGATTTTGACTCCAGCACGCATCGAAGCCGCTTGCAGCAGCCTGGGCTCTCCACGTTGCAGCGGTATTCGATACGGCGACAGATCAGGCAGGTGGAGAGCGTGGTTCCGCGGCTCTTGCGCCGGTGTGACCACATCTGGGTTGCAAGTCGGGCGGACCAGGACCTTTTGAATTCGCTCCCGACGTCGGTCTTGCCGAACATCCCGTTCGAATCCGAAGACACAGAGTCCGTTGCCCCGTGTAAGCCGCGTCCGCAGAGCAAGATCGTTCTTACTGTCGGCTCACTGTGCCACACGGTGAATGTGAAAGCGATCGATCGATTCCTGGAGACAGTATGGCCTCGCGTTCATGCCGCTGTGCTTGCAAGTGAGTTTCGTATCGTCGGCTACGGAATGACGGATAGTCAGAAGCAGCGGTGGGGAAGTGTTTCCGGCGTGGTGCCGGTTGGCTTCGCGGCGGACCTGAGGCGGGAGTATGACCGCTGTGCGTTTACCGTCGTGCCCATCTTTGAGGGTGGTGGGACCAAAATCAAGGTGCTGGAATCGCTTCGGTACGGCAGGACCCTTGTGGGGGCGGCGCACTCCTGCCGGGGCTACGAAGATACGCTCCGACACTTGGAAACCATATGGGTTGCGCAGGACGAAGGGGCGATCATCGAAGGATGCATACGGTTGCTCAGGGAGCCGAACCTGCGGCGTGAGATGGCCGAAAGGGGCTGTGAACTGGTGCGGCGGTATTATTCCTATGAGAGAGTCAGGCAAGTGGTTGCTGAAACGATGGATCGCATAACGGCTCAGGGGAAGGGAGTGCAAACCCGCCAACCTGCTTGACTGTGCCACTCGGTGCAGATCGAGAGACTCTGTTTTATGAAAGCACTTGTTGCCATAGCGAACTACGGGACGAAGAACCAAGCGTACCTGGCCAATCTCCTGGGTGAATACCGGTCGATGCCCTACGAGGTCCAGATTGTCGTGCTGTCAAACGTCCCGAAGGAACTCGGCCCCGATGTGGAAGTGGCGGTGGGTTTGCCAAGCAAGGATCCATGGTCGTTGCCGTTTGCCCACAAACAGATCTTTGCAGACCGCGTCGACGACTACGACCTGTTTATCTATTCGGAAGACGATACGCTGATTCAGCAGCGACACATCGATGCCTTCCTGGAGGTGACGAACGTCCTGCCCGCCGACCGGAT
>CBFDDG010000480.1:0-4005 GCA_965603505.1 uncultured Phycisphaerae bacterium
CGGGGATCAGGTGTTCTGGCCGGTGCCGGTGGGGGACTGAGCCGACGGGGCGTTTGTTTCTCGAGCAGCATCGGTAATTCGCCCATTATCCTTCCACGGACCACCCACAGTAGCTTCCCATGCCCCCTTGGTGTATCCTATGTCCTGACGTGAGCGGCGTACGCGCCTGTGCACGGTACGGATGCAGACTCAAAGCACAGAGGACCGGAATGGATGGCCTGTTGGAGTCGATGAGTGAGTCGGACGTGGCGGCGCGATGGCGGGGCTGGTTGGATTGCACCACGTCATCTGGGGGCCGGAGCGGAACGTCTGGCTCGCATGGTTCGCGGTCGAGCCGGATTGCCAGGACGAGGGGCTTGGCGGCAAGCTGCTCGCGGCGGTTGAGAGGATCGCCGTCGGCGAGGGGTACCGAAAACTCCTCGTCGAGACCTACGAACACGGGGATTTCCAGAAGGCCCGGCGCTTCTACGAGAGGAATGGATTTTATGAGATCGGCCGGGTCAACGGCTATCTCGACGACGGCTCAGCGATGATCGTCTATGCGAAAGGCATCGGGCCGAGCTGTGGCGCCGGTATCTCGCCAGGCCCAAGAAGTGACGGTGCTGCGGATGAATCGAAACGTTGAGATCAAGGCCCGGGTGAGCGACCTTGCGGCCGTTCGCAAACGAGCGGAAGAACTCGCCGATGAAGGGCCGACCGTACTCGAGCAGGAGGACACCTTCTTTACCTGCCCGCACGGGCGTCTGAAGCTGAGACGATTTGTGGGATCGAGGCAGGCGGAGCTGATCTACTACGAACGGTCGAGCGTGTCCGGCCCGAAGGAGAGCCGGTACATCGTGCAACCCACATCGGACGCGGAGGGACTTTGCGCGGTGCTGTCGGCCGCTCTCGCCGTGCGCGGCGTCGTCCGCAAACGGCGGACACTCTGTCTCATCGGCCAGACACGCGTGCATTTGGACGAGGTCGAAGGGCTCGGCCAGTTTGTGGAACTGGAGGTCGTGCTGCATCCGCAACAGAGCGTCGGCGAAGGGCGGGCCATTGCCCGGCAGCTTATGGCCGAACTTTGTATCTCGCCGGATCAACTCGTCGAGAAGGCCTACGTCGATCTGCTCGCATAGAGAACTCGCTCCACTCTTCCGATAATCCATCGCATCTACGTTTACACAGTCACCACGAAGCCGACAAGCCGTGCATGCTTTATTGCCGGTCTGAGCAGAATCTTATGCATTCCGAATCGCTCGCACGCGCGTTGCGATTCGCCGGCGATTCCGTGTGGGAACTTTCTCGGGGCGCGATTGTCTAATGTATCATGGGATTGATCGCCCCGGATGGAACCGAGGTTCTGGTCCGGGGCGTTTTCGTTCCGGCGTGCGACCTGCATGGGCGGGCGAAGCGCACGGAACGACCTTCAAGGAGGAGGGACAAGACTTTGATCGATTGCCGGTCGCGGCTTGTGCTGCGCCGGAGAAACGTCAGATGGGTTGGGGGGAAGGAGAGTATGCGCAATGACGAGAGCATTGGGGTTCGTCGCTTGTGTTCTGCTGCTCAGCGGCGCAGCCGGCGCGGAGATCGCCACCGTTACTGACACGATGGACTACACCGACAACGACGGGGGGACCACTGCCAACTTCGTGCCTGCCGGAGAAGTCCTCGACCATTCACCCTGGCACGCCACGTCCAATCAGGACTGGGGCTGGACCCACGACCTGACCGGACTCGTGCCGAAGGACGCCACGGGCATTCAATCCGCCGCCTTGACGATTGTCGCCTGGGACGTCGACGCCGAGGAGGGTGAAGAGGACGTGATCTACGCGACTTATGGGGAGCCGCCGAAGCCCAGTCGCACGGAACTGGGCCTTCTGGACAGCTACATCACTTCGCCGACCACCGTTCCGTGGCCCGCCACCGGCCAGGTGGGCAGCTACGCCGACTTTTGGTCCACCACAACCTTTACGCTGCCCAAGGACATCCTCGATCAGCTCTGGAAGGACGGCGAGCTCAACGTGTTCATGGACATCGATCGCAACATCGACGGCTTCCGCGTCACGCTGGAGCAGTCCAGTCTGACGGTGCACTATTTCACGGGCACGCAGGTCCCGGAGCCGGCGACGATCGCGCTGCTCGGCCTGGGCGGTCTGTTCGCTCTGGCCCGCCGTCGCGGATAGACGAAAGCGCAGGCGTCCCGTTCTCTCCTTGCGCGCACGTCAATAGGAAATGAGGGCGTGGACGCTATGCGGCTTCAGTCGCTGGCGGCCTTGTAACTCCGTCAGCTCGATGACGAACGCGATGGCGACGACCTCGGCGCCGACCTTCTCGATCAGCTCGCACGCCGCCTGCATCGTGCCGCCGGTGGCCAGCAGGTCGTCCACCATCAGCACCTTCGCGCCGCGCGGGATGTCGTCGCGGTGCATCTCGATAATGTCCACGCCGTACTCCAGCTCGTAGCTGGCGCTCTCCGTCTTCCAGGGCAGCTTGCCCTTCTTGCGAATAGGAATGAAGCCCGCCCCGAGCCGGGCCGCGACCGCCGCCCCGAAGATGAACCCGCGCGCCTCCACGGCCGCCACGTATTCAACGCCCGCCTCCTGGAACGGCGCACACAGGGCGTCAATCGTAGCGGGAAACGCCTGCGGGTCCGCCAGCAGCGGCGTGATGTCTCGAAAGAGGATTCCCTTCTTCGGCCAGTCGGGAATGTCACGGATATGCCGTGCCAGATCCATACGTTCGTGCGCCATAAGCATTTACCATTGCCAATTGACCATTTACGATGTCGCCTCACCGGCGGCGAGGCTCGCAGCCGGCATCAACTTATCCTAAGTCGCAAACCGCAAATAGTAAATAGTAAATCGCAAATAGCACAGGGCAATCGCCGAGTTCCTCGGGAATTTATGTCATTGCGAGCAGCGCAGCGACGAAGCAATCTCGGTTCCCGGTATGGGAGATTGCTTCGCTACGCTCGCAATGACATAGGTGGCGTGGCCGCAAACGACAGTGCGTTTGTCCTGGCAAGTAGTAAATGCCTCTCACTCGCCTTCCATGTACTCGTACAGGCTGGTCAGGGCGTCGCGGCGGATCTGGCGGATTCGCTCTCGCGTCAGACCCATCTGCTTGCCGATTTCCTTGAGGCTCAGCGGCTGCTGCCCGCCGATGCCGTAGTGCAGCCGGAGCACTTCGGCCTCTCGGAACTCAAGCTCGTCGAGCAGCCTGACGGCCTTGGCCTTCTCCTCGTGCTCGACGAGGGCGTCCTCCGGCCGCCCGGCGTTCGTGTCTTCCAGTGTCGACTCCAGGGCCTGGCTGTCGTCCTGGTCCTCCGCGCCGAGACTCTCGCCGGTATTGCCGAGGACCTCGACGATCCGATAGACGACGGTCGCCTTGCGCACGGGCAGGTGCATCAGATCGGCCATCTCCTCGATGGTGAGCTTGCGTCCGATGCGGCTTTCCGCCTCCGCAGCCGTGTGCCGCCACTGGTTGATCAGGGCGACCATATACGTCGGCACGTGCACCGGCTGGACGTTCTCCAGCAGGGCCCGCTTGATGCTCTGCTTGATCCACCATGCGGCGTACGTGCTGAAGCGCGTGCCGCGGTTCGGGTCGAAATAATCGACCGCCTTGATCAGGCCGAGGTTGCCCTCCTCGATGAGATCGCCCAGGCCCGTTCCTCGCCCGGCGTACCGCTTGGCGATATTGACGACGAGTCGCAGGTTGCTCCGAACGAGCTGCTCCCGGGCCCACGGGTCATTGTCATCGATCACCCGCTGGGCGTACTCGCACTCTTCCTCGGCCTTCAGCAGCGGCGCCTCGTCGATCTCGTGCAGGTAATCTTTCAGTGTGACGTCGAAAACGATGGTCTCCTCCCGCCCGACTGCGAGCCTCACGGCGCCAGCCATTCGGGCCATTTCGTAATTTACCCGTCCTCACGGTCGGCACGATCCGCGGCAGCCGTCTCCGGGCCAACCGCGAAGCCGAATCCAATGGAGCTATCGGCCGGACCGCAAGCCCGGTTTAGCC
>CBFDDG010000481.1:0-3997 GCA_965603505.1 uncultured Phycisphaerae bacterium
GCGTAGGGTGGGTCCTTGACCCACGCGTTCACCCGGTCGGAGCGTATCTGACGCGTGGGTTGAGAACCCACCCTACATGCTGGCGCCTCTTCCGCCGGATTTGGCGGGGCTTGCGCTGCCGCCCGCATGCCTGCGGAATAGCGCGAAACCTCAATCACAGGCAGTCCTGCCGCCGTTCATCATGCGTGCGTGCGCCGAGCCGGCAAGCATTGGCGGACCGGCGCGTGGCGTGGAAGGCGCGGTCTAATGCACGCCGGTGTAAGGAAGGTAGAAGATGCCGGGCGAGACGGCAAGTTCGTCCGCGTAGGGCTCGCATGTGTCGCGATGAAGAATGACGCGCATCGGCCTTGTTTCAGCCGGAGAATAGGACTCGACGTGTCCATCAATATAGCCGGCATGGAGCTTGACATCCAGCGAGCTTAGCTCGTCGGCGGTTCCGCTGCCCGGGCGGGACCAGTAATTGGAGGAGATCTGTGTTCCTTCGGCTACCTCGGCCCGGCTGAATCGTTCGCAGCTTCCAAAGGCCTTCGGGCTGCGCCAGTGTCCGTAGCCGAGGTATTCGGTGACCAGGATGCTGCCTTGCCGATACCCTCGGGCCGGCCCGCTCGGGCCTCGGAAGAGGCCCTCCTCTTGCCCGAGGTAACCGATGTAGTTCCAGTAGAGGCAGTAGACGCCCATCATGGCATCCGGCACCGGCGTGATCGTGGGGCAGTCCCAATCGTCGCCGGCATCCCAGACCTGCTGCAGGTCCTTGTGCCTCACGGGCGCGTTCGGGCAGAACATGACGTCCGCATCCGGGATGTAGTCGTGCAGATAAGCGCTGACCGACCGATGCATGGTGGGGACGCGTTTTTTGAAGGCCGTCAGCGTGGTCGGCTCTGCCCAGTGCCAACTGTCATCGAGCCCAATGGTCGCCACCGAGGGCGGATACCGTTCATCGTTATCATCTGCGAATGAATTGGCTGCCGCGGCGATCTCCCGCAGATTGCTGATTCCCATGATCCTCCTGGCCTGATGGCGGACCTTTCCCACAGCCGGAAGGAGAATGGCTATGAGGGTCGATACAATGCCGATAACCACAAGAAGCTCAATCAGGGTCAACCCGCTCCGCAGTCGCCCTCTGTGGGAAGATTTCCGACCTCGCGTATTGATGCTTATCGCATACATCACTGCCGGCGCCCTGATTCACACCCTTCACTTTTCCCATCTCATTTTCCGTATCGTAATCCTATGCCGGCCGGACGTCAAGAACGAAAAACGAAATCTGGGCGAGACCACATCCCCCGCATTGCGGCCTCGCCCGTCTCCAGGAGGATCACGTTCGACCTCACCGCCACCGGATACCACCCCGTGCGCAACCGCGCAGTCCCGGCGTGCGCTTATTCGCTCGGTTGTGATGTCGCCGGCGTCCAGAAAGACCATTCCGTCATATTGCCGTACTGATCCTGTGCCCTGACGCGAAACTCCAGGGCCTGATTCATTCTTCCCACGCGGACTGTGTACGTGCGGTCGGTTTGCCAGCCGCTGTCGAGCTCCGGATGGTTCGCGCACTCGAAGTAGTACTCGACCGGTCCACAGGGGCTCGTCGCCTGTGCGGCTTTCATCTGGGCCCCGTAATCCATTCGACCGCTGCCCAGACAGACCTCGCGCGGCAGTCCGTCCGGGGCCCATTGCGCCGGGTCAGGCTGGGGCGGTTCGTCGCAAACGATCGGCGGATCCAGAGGCAACTCTTCCGAGGGGAGTTCCATGAGCCATTGGCCTTCGACGATGGCTAAGTCGCGGAAGTCCACGATCCTGTCGTGGTTGACGTCGCCCACGAGCGGCCAGTCGCTCATGCTGGCCTCGCGCGTGCCGCCGAACGCTCCCATGTTGATGCACGCTCCGTTCGGCATCCGCTCGCCGGAGAAGTCCGTGGCCGGGCTGCCGGCGTCCACGCACGGACTGGTCCGGTCGTCGAACGACCACAGCCCGTATGCAAGCACATACCGGCCCTCGCTCGAGAGCAGGTGATAGTCGCCGTTCTCCGCATCGGCAAACAACGGGTCGTCGGTGATGTTCGCGGGACCATCACTGCCTCTCTCGACGCAACTGTAGCGGGCCCGGCAACCGAAAAGATCGCCGGCACGGTTGCCCCAGAGGATGCAATTCTTGATATCGGGACTGGCCCCCGCGTAGGCGGAGATGCCGAACTCGTTGCCGGCCACGGTCACGTTGTGGATCGTCGGTGAGCTGCCGGCGAGGAAGATCCCGACGTCGCTGTTCGTGATCACGAAGTTCTTCAGGATGCTCGCTTGTCCTTCTGCGGTATAGAACGACACGGCGTAATCACCGGGGGCCTCGAGGATCGGCGCGCCGTCCGTGCCGGCCACGGTAATGGCCTTGCCCTTGAAACGGATCGCCTCGCTATACAGCCCGGGAAAGACAAGGACGCTGTAGCCCGACTGGGCCGCGTTGATCCCCCTCTGGATGGTGGCGAACGCCCTCTGGGGGCTGCCCCCGCTGTTTGAATCGTCGCCGAAAGCGGCATCTACATAGTACTGGAGCGGACCGTGAAACTCGTAGGCGCCCATATCCGCGTGAGCGCCGCTAATCCGGGGCTCTCCGTCCAGATCTGTCATCGACGTCGTCGACAGGTCAGTATCGTCTCCCGCATCTAAGCAGGGCGAGCTCAAAGCAAGACGATAATCGTCATCCATTGTGCCGACGACTCCATCCGGCCCGGCAGGGTCCTGAAAGAGAGGGTCGGCACTCATGTTGCCCGTGCCGCCCAGGGTCGGGCTGGGCCCCTGTATGTTGCTGAAGTCGATCGCTGCCCCCGTCTCCATCAGGTAGATCTCGTCGGGAAGGTCACCCCAGAAGATGCAATTACGGATGCTGCCCAGACCGCCCATGCTGAACAGGCCGCCACCCTGTAGTGATGCTTGATTCGCGGAGACCGTGCAATTGGCGAGCCGCAGACTTCCCCCTTGTTCGGCGAAGCATGCACCGCCTTTGGGGGCCGAGTTGCCACTGAGGAGACAGGAGTAGAGGTTCGCTACGTCGTTTCCGCTTACGGCGCCGCCCTGTGCCGTAGCGACGTTGCCCACGAAATAGCAGCGGTCCGCGGTTAGCGAGCCATCGTTCAGGAAAGCGGCGCCGCCCTGGCCGGCGTCGACCGCCTCGTTGCGGAGGAAGATGCAGTCTCCGAACGCCGCACTGCCTTTGTCTTCGCTGCACAAGGCACCGCCGAAATCGGCGAGATTGCCTTCGAATGTGCAGTCGTCGAATGAGGCTAGGCCCTGGCCGGCGGTCAGCACCGCTCCGCCTCGTGATTCGAGTGCCACGTTGTCGCCGAAATAGCAGCGGGTGAACCTGGGCTGGCCATAGAAGTTGGCCAAAGCCCCGCCTCCGCACGAAGCGTCGAGGCCGGCCACGACGTTGCCCTCGAACGTGCAGTCCACGAAGTTCGGCTCGCTGGCTTGCGTGAGGACCCCCGCGCCATAGGCCCCGGCGCTTTGGCCGAAGACGATATTTTCCTTGAACGAGCATTCGCGGAATGTCGCCTTGGTGTCGCCGGCGCATGCGACCCCGGCACCCCCGGCGGCGCCTTGCAGAGCGGATCGAGTTACGTTGCGGCAGAACGTGCACCGGATGAACACGGGATCACTATTCGCAATGAATGCGCCGGCCCCATCGGTGGACGCCAGTAGAGACGGGATGTCCCCCGTATTTGGCTGCCCCAGGATTCCCCCGTCTGCGAATCCGCCGGCGATGGTCACGCCGTCCAAAACGGTGCTGCTGTCCTGGTTGTCGTCGATGGTGACGACGGTGAGGCTGTTATCCTCCAGGCTCGGGTGCGTGACGTATTCGAAGAGGCTCTGCCATTCGAAGTCCTTCAGCTCGACGTCATTGCCTTTCAGGTCTCCACTGAGGATTGTCTCATACCGGCTGATGTCTCTTTCGTCCGGGTCTGCCGCAGTGCAGCCTGCATACCCGCCCTTGACCACCGCGCCGGGGG
>CBFDDG010000482.1:0-3994 GCA_965603505.1 uncultured Phycisphaerae bacterium
GTTGGTCAGGCCGTCGATCCAGGTCTGCCAGATGGTTTCCTCGTCGTCGATATTGTCGGTGTAGCTCTCGAAGTCATCGACGATGAGGTAGTCGGCCACGGTGAACACCCAGACCCGGCCCTTGTGGATGGTTACGCCATCGGCTTCGACCTCGTCGATGCGCCAGGCATAGGCGCCGCCGCCAAATTCGACTAGTCCGGCCAGCGAGTAGCTCGTGTCGGTTTGCCGGCCCGCATACTCGGCAGAATTCGTATCGGCATCCGAGACGGCGGCGACGTCCGTTCCGAAGTAGACGTCGTGTTCGGCGGCCGTGTCACCGGCCGTCCAGCTTAGAGAGGTAGTCTGGCGGACGTCCACGGTGGCACCGGCCGACGGGATCGGGTCCTGCGCCAGCAGCGGGTCGCCGCGCATCACCTCTTGGATCTGCTCTTGCGTCAGGGCGATGTTGTAGATTCGCACGTCATCGATCATCCCGAGGAATTCACGCTGGTCCTCGGGCGTGTTGCCGATCTGGACAGTCGCTGTATCCTGCGCGCCGGGCGGCGTAACCGCGCCACCCTGGCCTGCGGACTCGCCATTGATGAAATACGTGTGTGCACTCGGTCCGGCCGCGACCGCCACATGGACCCACTCGTTCAGCGGAACGGTTCCCGAACTGGTGCCGCCTCCGGTAGCCGAGCTGAAGTGAAGAGTGCCGGGCGCGTACGTATAGAGGCTGTACGACCGGGGACTATTGCCCTTGGCGAGGATTCCCTGCCACTCGACGCCGCCCGGGCCGGTGTGCCGCGAGGTATGAATCCAGGCCATGACCGAGACTTCCGTGTCCGCCGTGAGGGTCTCATGGTGGGGGACCTCGATGTAGTCGTCCACCCCGTCGAATTCCACGGCGCCGCCGTCGTATCCGATCACCCATTGCGGGTCTCCTCGGAATTCGCCGTGGTTGTCGTAGCCGGACGAATCCAGAACGAAGGTCCCGGTCCCCTCGTCCAGCTTCCACCTACCCACGAGATTGGGATCGGAAATCGGTACGAAGGGCAGCGTTCGGAAGCTCCAGACGTTGCCCGCGATGACGTTGTTACCCATGTCGATCTCATCAATCCGCCAGTAATAGACGGTGTCGCCTTGGAGTTCGCCGGGCTCGAAGGTCAATGTGAACTGCTTGCCTTTGAACGCGTCGCCTGTCCCTGCGGCCACATCCTCCCGGCTGGTGCCGAAATAGACGTTGTGGGAGACCGCACCAGCCGCAGGGGACCAGTTCAGATCGCTGTCGCGCGGCACATGCATGGCTCCATCGGCGGGAGTCGGCGCGTAGGCGTCGACGGGCGCCGCCGTGAAGCTCCAGACGTCGCCGGTGTTGACGGTGACCATGTCGCCTTCGATCTCGTCTACACGCCAGTAGTATGTGACACCCGATTCCAGGCCGGCGCCATGATAGTACACATTGCTCGGGTTGCGAAAGACAACCTGGTCCGCCTCCGTCAACTCCGGGCTTGTGCCCAAATAGACGTCATGAAGGACGCCCCCGTCGCCGGACTCCCACGTAAACAAGGGTAAGGTGATGCCGATGGCTCCGTCGGTCGGACTGGGATTTTTTGCTTTCGGCCAGCTCGGCGGGTTGCCCTGGTACAGGGCGCTCACTTCCTCGGGCGTCAGTGCCAGGTCGTAGAGTCGGACCTCGTCGATCATACCGAGGAAGTAGTTGGCCTCGTTGGTCTTGCCGATCGTCAGAGGAGCGGTCCCGCCGGTTGGGACCGTCGCTCCCTGTCCGGCGACGCCGGCAGCCCCGCCGTTGAGGTAGTACAAGTGCTGGCCATCGACGACCACCACGACGTGCACCCATTCGTTGAGAGGCACCTTACCCGTACTGAGCGTACCGACATAGCCCCCGCTCGGCCCGGTGCTGAAATGGAGCGATTCACTGGCCTCGGTATAGAGGTTGTAGAGCCGCGGGGCCCCGCCCTTGGCCAGAATGCCCTGCCACTGGCTGCCGCCGGGACCGGTATGCCTCTTGGCATTGATCCAGACGGCCACGGTGGCCATGCCCGTAGTCGGGATCAGCTCGTCGCTGTGCGGGACTTCGACATAGTCGTCCACGCCGTCAAAGTCCAGCGCCTTGCCGAGGGCGCCGTCCACCCACACGGGACCGCCTATGAGCTGGCCGTTGTTGCCGTTGCCCGAGCCGTCTTTGGCGTTTGTGCCGGTCCCCTCATCGAATGCCCAGTAACCTATTTGCCCTGCAGCGGCAAAGTGCGTCAGCGCCACGACCAGCAGGGCGACACCTGCAAAAACCCGTTTCTTCAACATGATTGTCCTCCTTACACGAACCTGCGACACCCCGGTTACCTGATGATCGACCAAGCAGTGAGCCGGCCTGATGCATAGTACACATTCTGTGATGGATTCAGCCCGTAAACCTCCATAGTGGGCTCGTACAACACCCGAGCCGCAAGGCTCTGGGCCCCGACACACCAAAGCCCAGTGATCACGGTCCTATAATACCATCAGCCTCGTCGGAGAGCCAACCTGACCAGGCGAATATTGTCAATGTACATGGGGCTGGTGACTTGGCGATCGCCGACATCCACGAGTCAATGGAGATCGCTCTCAGGGCCACACGTAGCATAGCAGAATGGCAGGCGTCTTGTCAAGCGCATTTGCGATGGGCCGAGTCTTGAGTAAGCGGCGCGAAGGGTAGACGATAGATGCAGCGCTAGGCGGCCAGCAGGACGGCGAGAGTCATGTAGATGGCCACGCTGATGGAGTCATTGGCCGTGGTCACAAGGGGGCCGGAACTGATGGCCGGGTCGATCCCGACCCTGCGGAACAGAAACGGCAGGAACAGTCCCAGCGTGGTGGCTACCATGATGGCGGAGAACATCGCCGTGCCAAACGCAAACACCAACTGGATTGGTTGCAGAAGCTCTTCCGGGGCCTTGCTATGAAGCAGAAGGCTGCACGCGACGCCCCCCAACACGGCGCAACTCAGCGCCACCAGCAGCGCGATACGAATCTCTCGGCTGAGCACCGTGAGGAAGCGTAACGCCACGAGGTGGCCCGTGGCCAGCCCCGAGACGACAATCGCCGAAGTCTGGAGGCCGGCGTTGCCGCTGATGGCGGCGATCATCGGTGCAAACGCCACAGCGGCGATGTAGACCGACGGATTGTGCGCCTTGAAGGTCGTCAGAATGGTGGCCGTGATGCCCGTGCCCACGAGAGCGGGCAACAGCCAGGTCATGCGGATCCGGGCCGCATGAAGGGCGGAGAAGGTCTCCAACTCGTCCGGGTTCGTGCCGGCCATGGTGTAGAGGTCTTCGGCCGCTTCCTCCTCGGCAACCTCAATGACCCGGTCGGCGGTGATGCGCCCAACGAGCCTGTGATTCTGGTCGAGAACCGGCACGACGATCAGGTCGTTCTTGCTGAAGATGTTGCGGACTTCCTCCTGGTCCATGCCGGTCGTGACGTAGATGGTGTCCGGATCGATGAGCTCGCCCATCCGCGTCGCTTCCGGGCGGGTCAGCAGCAGCCGCAGACGCACGTCGCCCAGGAACCGCCCGTCTTCGTCCACGACGTAAACGGAATAGAAGTCTTCATCGATTTCCGCCGCCCGGATTTTGTTGACGGCTTCCGCCATCGTCGCAGCCGCCGGCACGCTGATGACCACCGGGTCCATGATGCCGCCCGCCGAATCGGGCGAATACCGCATCAGCTTGCGGATGGCGAACGCGTCGGGCCGTTTGAGACTTCCGAGGACCTTCTCGGCCACATCCTCGGGCATCTCCGCAAGCAAGTCCACGGCGTCGTCGTGGTCCAGCTCGGAAATGATGCTCTCGATTTCCCGGTCGGCGAGCAGTTCGAGCAGTTCGGCCCGCGTGGCCTCATTGACCTTTTCGACGACCTCCGCCGCCTCCGGCGTCTCCAGCACGTCGAAGATCAGTCGCCGTCGCTCGTTATCCTCGGTCTCGACGATCTCGGCGATGTCACTCGTGCGCTGCTC
>CBFDDG010000483.1:0-3991 GCA_965603505.1 uncultured Phycisphaerae bacterium
ATCCTCTGCAAGGGCGCGCGATACACGAAAGGTTTCGGGGACCAAGCCGTCCTTGCCTGTCATCCCTCACGACTCTATAATACCGCCTCAGACGTGGGGGCCGGTGCAGGCCCCGGATTTCTGCGAGAGGCGAAAGCATGTGGGATTTCTTCGAGCAACCGTGGACGCTGCTGGCCGCGGCGGTCCTTGTCCTGTTTGGCGTCCTGACGTTTCGCAGCATCTGGTCGGAGAAGAGGCGGTGGTGGCAATGGCTCCTCCCGCTTGGCGTGGCGGCATTGGCCCTCGGTCTGGACCTCGGGGTAGCGACCGACCTGGAAAAAATCAACGGGATCATCACGACGGCAATCCGGGCAGCCGAGCAGGAGGATTGCGTCACCATCGCCCGGCTTATCGCGCCGGACTACGCGGATTCCTTCCACAAGAGCAAACAGGCCCTCATGATTCGATGCCGGGACAGGCTCGTGCCCCCGGCGATCGAGCAAATCCGAAAGCTCGACACCATCGTGGAGATTTCGCCGCCCCGTGCGACCGCCACATTCACCATGCTCATGAAATTCGACAAGGACAGCTATTGGGCGAACGCGTACAAGCAGTACGCCCTGGTGAAGATGCAGCTTTACCTCCGCAAGCAGCCGGACAAGACATGGCTCGTCCAACGGGCCGAAGTCCTGGAGGTGGATAAGACCTCGGTCAGCTGGCGCGTGGCGAAGAAACCCGCCGGGTCATTCCACGGGGCGCGGTCTGGCGGCGCCGGGCGAAGGGATGGCCGCCTGCCAGTACACAGGATTGTCGCCGTAACGATCGAGAATGAAGCGGGTCAGGGATAAACCCTGGCCGTCCGCCTCCGCAGGCCATCGGTCGACACCGTTGGGGAAGTTGCCCGACTGGGAGCCGTCGCTGTAGCGGATGCGATCCACGCGAATCCAGCCGCGCGATCCGTCATCTTCGAGATCGCCCGGGCGGCTGAGCTGAATCGTCTCGCCCGCGTTGCTCAGTTTGCCCGCCCCCCATTCGAGGACTTGCACAAAGTTCGGCACATAGAACCGATTGTCGATCAGGTCACGATCTTTGGCGAGCAGCAGATATCGATACGGCGGCAGCGTGATCGGCGGATCCTCCGGGAACAGCAGCTCGATGCCCGGATTGTCCGGATTGTCGGTGAACCGCCAGGGGGCGCCTCGGTCGACGTCATACAGAGTCACGTCGGCAGCCGTGATATTCAGTAGCTCCACATATTCGACATCGGCTGCATCCCCGAGATTGTACAGGATCTCCGTGATCACGACGGGCCCTGTCACCGGGTCGGCGTTCGGCGCCCCGGGGGTCGGCTCGGTCAACGGCACGAGATCGAAGCCGCCTGTGCCGTTCCCATACCGGCCGAATGTCGCTCCCGGATCCGACGGGCCGAACTGGCCCTGCTCGCTGTAGCCGGTAAGGACTCCCTGGGTGCCGGAGTGCAGATACACGGTCTCGCCGTCACCGCTCAGACCGAAGGGTTCACGACAGCCGGGGTCGGCGGGATTGCCGAAGTGCCGGCTCTCGTCCAGGACGAGGTAGCCCTGCGGCGTAATGATCGTGCCCGCCGCGATCTCGTACCGCATCAGGTCGTCGGCGTCGTCGCTGAGGAACCAGCCGCCAATGTCGATGGCCTGGTCGGTCGTATTGTGCAGTTCGATCCAGTCGGGTCCGAGGCCGGCGGAATTGGCCAGCAGCTCGTTGATGACGACGCTGCCGGACGCAAGGCTCTCGCCGCCATCATCGACACCCGGCGAGCCGTCGATCGCGACGCTGGAACGCCACGTCTCGGCGTTGTTCCAGAGATGGACGGGCGATGCTGCGTCCCGGACCGTCAGCGAGAATCCGGAACCGTCGGTGAGGTCAAACCAGTCATCGCCGTATTGGAAATCGTGAATGACGGCGCCCGCGGCATCTTGCAACTCGATGCGCTCTCCGGCGTCATTCAGGCTACCCGTGTACTCACCGGCGACGGGAAGGTCCGGACCATACAGCGCCTCGAAAGCGGCCCGGTCCTTGACGACAAGGCAGAAATCGCCCGGCGCCAACGGCGTGCTCGCAAACGTGAATTCGATTCCGTCGCTGAACCTCACGAGGTTGAGATTGATCGTCTCCGCCCCGATATTGGTCAGTTCGACGTACTCGGCGTTGGGATCGACCGGGTGGTACATGATCTCGCTGATGCGCAGGCTCTCCTGCACCGGCCCGACTGCGAAGATCGCTTCGGTCAATGCGCTCCACGTTGTGCCGGCCAGAAGCCGGGCCTTCACCTGCGTGCTCTCGGTCAATGGAATCGGTGCCGTGTACACCTGCATGTCTTCCGGAGGCTCCACAGTCACTTCCTCGGCGACCGTCAGCTCGACGCCGATCAGGAGGTCGGAGCTGGTCAGGGAGGAATTCAGGCCCTGGATGGCCAGAAGGTTGTCGCCCGATCGCAGCTTGTCGAAATGCTCGGTGATATCAATGGCTTCGAAGACAACGGAGGCCCCATCGTCGTGGTTGGTCGAGGCCGTGGAATTCCAGGCCGGCGCACCGTTGACGTTGCGCCGTGCAATCTCCTGCGCATTGAGATACGCCACGAACCCATCGTCGTACTGAATCCTCAGAGTCATGGTCGCCAGGGCACTCTTGTCCCCATGAAACTCAAAGGGGATGCGGATATAGCACGAGCCGTTCTTGTTGTACATCTGCTCCTGCAAGTCCACACTGATGTGGGTCTCATAGCCGGAGCTTCTCTCGTAGCCGACGCCGCCGGGAAGACCGGAAGAACGCTCCCAGCTTGCATCGCTGATCGTTCGTATGCCGCGCCAGTCGACCGCGAGCGGCCCCGTGGGGACCAGGACGCGCTTCTCGGCATCTCTTGACACCAATGCCGTTACCGGCGGTCTCTGGTAGGAGGTCGATTCGGCCGGGTCCGTTCCATCCAGCGTGTAGTAGGTGCTGCCACCGCCCAGAAACGTCGACATCTCCACTGGGTCGCCCACATTGACGTGGCCACCGTGACGGGGAACGCCATCGACGGAAAAGGCCGGCCCGATGAACGTATACACCCCTTCGCGAACACAGGCATCCAGAAAGATGCGTTCGCGGTTCGGCACCCAGCCGGTAAGGATGTACGTATTCATGTTGCCAATAACGCCCTTCAGCTCTTCCCGCATCTCGTAGAAGTGTCGCTGGATGTTCTGGGCGGTCAGGGCTCCACCGTTGTAGAAATGCTTGAAGAGGCGGTCGCCAAAGAGCCGTCGGAAGTCCGGGCTCACCTTCAGGGCCCGATAGAGGACTCCATTGGCATTGCCCTGGCTGTTGAGCTCGTTGAATCGGATGGCTTGCAGTTGGCCCGACTCGAAGGTCCCCTCCGCATCCCAGACGAAGAACTTCCACCGTCCCGTCGCGGAGCGTTCGCAGGCCGCCGACCAATTGTTCTGGGGCCAGTCCCAGTCGTTGGGCCACAGGCGAATGATGAGGTAATCGATGAAGGAGACGATGTCGAGGCTCTTTCCCATCTCCTCGTAGTTTATCGGATCCGCCAGGTTATAGCTGCGAGCGTAGCTCATCATCTGGTCCCAGGACCGGGTGTCGCCGTCGCGGATGCCGTTCATCGTCATGACGTCCCACGGCTCGTCACTGTCGAACCAGCGCTGGCAGGATTCCTCTTTAACGTGCTCGGTGGGATTGAAGTAGCCCTTGTATTCCCCATTGATGAACAGGTTGGCGAAGATGCCTGCGCAGACCATCTGGCCCATGTCCCGATGAAGCCGGCGGAGCAGCTCGTCTTTGATAAAGGGGTTGGTGCGGTCGTTGTGCCCGCTGCGTAGAACGACGCTGTCGAACTGTTCGACATCGGATTGGGGGAACCAGGGATAGTCGAGCTCGCTCGCGCCGTACTCGCCCCGGAAGTACAGCCGCAGGCCGAACTTGCCATCGCCCGACCAGTAGCCGTTCTGTCGGCGATAGCGAGGCCTCATCCACCCGCTGC
>CBFDDG010000484.1:0-3978 GCA_965603505.1 uncultured Phycisphaerae bacterium
CTCCGGCTCGAGGACCTCCATGGCCATCTTCATCGCCCTGGCCGCAATCAGGACCTCCGGGATATAGACCTCGTTGTTCTTGAAGCGCGCGCCCACCACGTCCATGCCCGCGATCAGCCCCTCATCGAGGACCTGTTTCGGGGCCGTTCCTTCCTGCAACGCCTCCTTCGTCACGTTCACCGCCGTCGTCTGGTCCCCCCGGATTACTGCGTCCGCCAATGCCTTCAAATCTGCCATGGTCAACCACCTCAAATCAGTACCCAAGTTCTCATTCTCCCGATCCGGCCCCAATTAGACCGCATCGCTCGCCGGGCGACAAGGAAAAAGCCATCTCATTGATGAAGGATTATTGATGATTGATTGTTGACTATGCCGGGAGGCCGGCGCCGCCGATGGTTTGATTCGATCCTGCATTAGCTGAATGGGAACAGGAGGAAGGCGGCGATGTCCCATACGGTGTGACTGACGGCGTTGAGCAGCATGGAGCGGTGGCGGCGGTAGAGCCAGCCCCAGAACAGGCCGCAGACGCCAGCCGCCAGGATCAGGATGGGATTGCCGCCGGCAAGGTGGATCGCGGTATAGGCCGCCGTCGCGAGGAGCCAGCCGGAGCGCTCGCCCACCGCGTCGCCGAGCCGCCTCTGCAGGAAGCCCCGCCAGAACAGCTCTTCGCCGGGCCCGATCACGAAGATCATGAGCAATACGATTCGCAGGGCAGGGGCCTGTTCCTTGAAGGCGTAGATCGCGGAGATCTCCTGGCCCGCGCCGGCAAGCAGGTAGCGGCTGGCTTTATTGCCGAGCCAGAAGACGACGTACAAGGCGACCGCCGACAGCACACCCAGCGCGACCTTGCGGATGGGGTGGTCCCTGAGGTCGGCGACAAGCACGGATCGCCATCGCGTATCCACGACTTGCACGACGGCCAGGAGGATGAGCAGATTGGCCGTCATCCACCACCAGAAGTCGAAGGGACCTGCGCCGCTCGTGACGAACAGCGGAATGAACAGAACCATCGCGAGCAACAGTACGCAGATCGTTGATTTCACTGGGTTCGCCCCGGCATCATTGGATCAGTGCGTGCAGGCCCAGTGCCGCGACACAGAGCAGGCCGAAGACGAGGTTCAGTTGGGCCGTCGCTCCGTCCATGGCGGCAAAGGCCATGCTCTTTTGCGGGTCGTGGCGCTGCGAGCCCGTTCTGACCAGCCGGACGGCCATGGGCACGGCCAGCAAAGTGATCAGGAATGTCGCGGGCATTCTCGGCGAGATATCCGCAGCGTGTGTCATGAGCACGAGAAAAGCGATGATGGCAAACGGGCCGAACAGGAGAATTCTGTAGTAGGTTTGCGATCCGGCGTCGCCAAGGTAGCTGGCGACGGTGCGGATCCTGCCGTCGGCATCGGCGCCGATATCGCGCCAATTGTTCGAGTGAAGGATGGCACTGACCAGCAGCGACATGGGCACGGCCCAGACGGCAGGCACCCAGGAGGGACGACCTGTCTGGACCGTCCACGCGCCCAGGGCGCCCAGGATGCCGAAGTCCAGGAACACGGCCAGGTCGCCGAATGCATGGTACTTGAGGGGCCATGGCCCCCAGGTGTACAGCACGCCGATGAGAACGCCTGCAACGCCGATATACAGAATGGGCGGACCGACTCGGCTGACGATGTACAGGCCGATCAGGGAACCGGCCGTCAGGGATAGTGCCGCCGCCTTCAGTGCCTGGCCCGGCGTGATCCACTGCCGAACCACGGCCCCGCTGACCGGGTTGACCTGTCTGTCGATGCCTCTGCGGTAATCATAGGCATCGTTGAGCAGATTGGCCCCCGTGTGCAGCAGGGCCATACCCACCAGCGAGGCCGCGAAGAGGGCGAAGTCAAACGAGGCATCCCCGATCGTGATGGCGAGAACCGTCCCAAAGGCCACGGGCATGGCCGAGGCCGGCAGGGCAAAGACGCGGGCCGCCACCAGCCACAGCTTGATGCTCGAGGCCGGTCTTGGCTGCTCCGTATTCTCATTCGATGTCATACAGGATTCACGCATATGTACGTTAGAACGATTCCGAGGCCGGATTTGTTCGGAATTTTTGTGCATATAGTCGATCTCGAGCGCGCCGTCAAGGGACGGTGCTGCCCGGCCCCATTCGCGTGCGGTCGGAATGCGCGGGCGGTTGAGAGCCAGCCCAGAACTGGCGAGGGCATGATGGCGGTCTGCGAAAGGAAAATCCGGTTCGCTGATAACGGGACCCAGGATCAAGGTATGTCGAAAAAGCGGCACAATGCTGGATTTCTTGCCGGATTCGCCGATCTTGACACCGAGAATGGCCGAATGGACACCCAGAACCATTGAAACGCAATGGAGAATTGTGGTATCATGAGACATAGAGCGTGCAGGAGCACCATCTACGACGGCACATGGAAGATCCCAGCTAAAAGGAGCATTTGGCTTGAATACGTATGCACGATTCGCTGTAAGCTTGCTTGTTCTTCTCATTCTCCATCCGACGACGCGCGGGCAATCGCCTGAGATCCTTATCAATGAGTTTCTCGCATCCAACCAGACGGCGAACCCGGATCCTCAGTTTAGGGAATTATCCGACTGGATCGAGCTGTACAACACTGCCGATGGGGCAATCGACCTGAGCGGCTACTACGTGACGGATAACCTGGACGAGCCGGACAAGTGGCGGATCCCGGACGGGACCCTGATTCCCGGAGCGGGCTTTCTTCTCTTGTGGGCCGACGGTCGGGATACGGGACTCCACATGAGTTTCAAGCTGAACAGGGGAGGGGAGCAGCTCGGCCTGTACACGCCGGAGGGCGTTCCCGTGGATACGCTGAGCTTCGGTGCGCAGCAGGATGACATATCGTACGGGCGTCTGGAAAGCGATGCGAGTCGATGGGGCTTCTTCAGTCCACCGAGCCCCGGGTTAGCCAATGACCCTCAGGACAGGGTAGCGGTGACGCCACAACCGCTCTTCTCCATTCCCGGAGGATTCTACCAGGGGTCGCAGGTGCTGACCTTTGAGAATTCCGATCAGATGGACATCTACTACTCCCTCGACGGGACTCCGCCGGATGACGGCGCCTTGCGCTATCAGGCTCCGATTGTCCTGGATGCCACCAGCGCAGTCCGCGCCATCGGCTATATGCCCGGCTCCGCACCCAGCGATGTTGTGACGCATACCTATTTCATCGATGAGCCGGTCAATCTTCCCTTTATCTCGATTGTCACGGATCCGGATAACTTCTTCAGTGACGAGACCGGGATTTACGTGACCGGTACGAACGGAAGGAGTGGCTACTGCGACAGCGCGATCAGCAATGTGAAACAGGATTGGGAACGCCCCGTGAACGTTGAACTGTACGAAATGGACGGGGATCTGGGTTTCAACCAGCGGGCGGGCGTGAAGATCTTCGGCGGCTGTTCGCGTCACCGGTTCCCTCAGAAGTCGCTGGCGCTGTTCGCACGCAAAGTGTATGGCAAGGGATCGTTTGAGTATCAACTCTTTCCCGACAAGGATATCGACCGTTTTGAATCCTTCATCCTGAGGAGTTCGGCAGACGATCAGGTGTCCACCCTGTTCCGTGACGCCCTGTCGCAGATGGTGCAGGTAGAGTACATGGACGTTGACTGTCAGGCTTATCGTCCGGCGGTCCTCTTCCTCAACGGCCAGTACTGGGGCATCCACAACATTCGCGAGAAAGTCAACGAGCACTACGCCGCCGGGAACTTCCACATTGACGCGGATGAAGTGAATCTGCTGCAGAGCAACGGCAGCGTCGTCGCGGGGACCAATGCCGGCTACGCGGCGATGGTGAACTATGCCAACAGTTACAGCATGGCCGACCCCGCTCACTACAAGGTCGTCAGCGATCAGATTGACATCGATGAATATATCGATTACCAGATCGGCCACATCTACTTAGGGGAGAGGGATTGGCCCGGCAACAATATCAAATTCTGGCGGGCCGACTCCGGGCC
>CBFDDG010000485.1:0-3978 GCA_965603505.1 uncultured Phycisphaerae bacterium
GGGCCGACGTCATCTCTACGCCATCCAGCCCGCACGGGATCATATAATCGAAGATACTGAGGTCGTTCTGAATATTGATGGCCATGCCGTGGCACGTCACGAATCGTGATACACGCACGCCGATAGACGCGATTTTCCTCCGGCCCACCCATAAGCCCGGGAAGCCTTTTCGCCGCCGGCTTTCCACGCCCAGTCCGGCCAGCAGCTCGATCCCGATGGCTTCCAGGGTCCGAATGTACTGATTGATGTCCAAGTGAAGCTCCCGCAGGTTCAGGATCGGGTAGAAGACGAGCTGCCCCGGATTGTGGGCGGTCGTGCCGCCGCCCCGACGGATCGCCACGAGGTCGATGTTGTGTTGAGCCAGCTCCTCTTCGTCAACGACCAGCTTGTTGGCGCTCTTGCGAGCCCCCAGCGTGATCACTGGTGAATGCTCGACCAGAAGGACCGTATCCGCGATCTCGCCGTCCCGCCGCTTCTGTTGCAGTTGTCCCTGAAGCTCAAGCACCTGCCGGTACTCAGCCAGCCCCAGATCCCGAATCTGCAGTTTGCAGCAAGTCCTCTGTTCGGCGGCAGGAGTGAGCGACACCTTGCATCTCCTCCTCAATACTCTTCGAGGAGCAGCTCGCCGAGGGCCTCGTGTAAGGCGTCCTCGAGCGTCTCCGAGATCGTTGGGTGTGGGAAGGTGATCTGGCGAACGGGCTCGCACGTGCCGATCAGCGTCCGGGCGAAGGCCGCGAACTCCGTCGCCATCTCGCCGACCATGCTGATGCCCACGATCTCGTTCATCGCCTTGTCACGGACCGCGTGGAACTGCCCGCTTGTATGGTTCTCCGCGTGACACCGGCCGTTGGCCCGGTAGAAACCCTTGCCGATGGAGATGTCCTTTCCTTCCGCCTGGCATTTCTCCTCCGTCACGCCCACCGAGGCCACTTCCGGGAACGTGAAGACGACGCGCGGAATCAATGCATAATCCAACATCTCTTCGCTGCTGCCGGTGGCGTTGGCCGCGGCGACTTCCGCCTCGGCCGTAGCCCCATGCGCCAGGTAGGTCGTGCCCACCGCGTCGCCCAGGGCGTACACGCCGGGCACGTTTGTCTCCATCCGGCTGTTGACCTTGATGGCCGGGCCGTTCATCTGAAGCTTCAGCGCCTCGACCGTTTCTCTATCGACGGCGGCCCGCCGACCGACGGCCACGAGCACCTTCTCGGCCTCAATGGTCTGCCCGCCGTCCAGGCTGACCTTGGCGGGCGATGTGCCCTTGTCCACGGACATGACCTTGCGGCCGGTGATCAATTCGATCCCCAGGCTCTTGAGCTCACGTTCCAGCAGCCGGCTCACCCACGAATCCTCCATCGGCAGCAGCCGCTCCAGCGCCTCGACGATCGTGACCTTCGCGCCCATGACGGCGTACACGCAGGCCATCTCGCACCCGATCACGCCGCCGCCGACGATCAGCATCGACTTCGGAATCTGCGGCAGCGACAGGGCCTCCTTGCTGCTGATGATGGTCTGGCCGTCAAAGGGAATGCTCGGAATCTGGATAGACTCGGAGCCGGTCGCCAGGATGATCTTGCCGGCCTCCAGCTCGCGGGTCTGCCCGTCTGCGGTGACTCGGACCTTGCCCGGGGCCGTGACGATGGCCCGGCCTTCGATGTGCGTCATCTTGTGGGCCTTGACGGTGCCCGCCATCCCCTTGCGGCTGCCCACGATGATGGCTTCCCGCCGCTGCTGAATCTTGGGCCAGTTCGGCGTGGCCGAGGGAATATCGACGCCCATCTCATCCGCGTGGCGGGCCCGCAGCAGCAGGTGGGCCGTGGCCAGCAGCGTCTTGGACGGGATGCAGCCCCAGTTCAGGCAGGTGCCGCCGAGGTACTCTTTCTCTACCACCGCCACCGACGCCCCGCGCTGCGCACACCGCCTCGCCGCCCTGAAACCACCCGGCCCCGCACCAATGACGACTACATCGAATCTCTCTGCCATACGCTGACCTCGTCCAGTCTCCTTATACGACTTACGGTCTGACACCCATTTACGGCCTGTTTCATATCGGTCGCAGTAGTATATCAGGAACCGCTCGGGCAGCAAACCCCGAACCTGCGAATCGCCGACAAGACCGCACGCCGCGCGACACGGCACTTGCGGTTTTACGCGCAATTTACAGTTGCCTGTCCGGATTCTGTGGTAGAATAGACCCGATTTGAGGGCATGTTTGGAGGGATACAGGAATGGACCAGTGCGGTATTACATTCGTGCTCCTCTTTCTTGCAGCGGCATCTGCGGCCTCGGCGGCATCTGCGAATCGTGCGGCCTTCCCCGATTCGACCCTGGAAAGAGCCCTGGAGAGCGGCTGTTCACTCGTCATCGCAGAGATCCTTTCCGTCCGCAGCGAGAACCGGATGTACTACTATCAAGTGCGAGTTGTGCGGACCATCGTTGCGGGCGATCTCGAGAAGGAGGAGGTGCAAACGCCGCTCGATTTCTTCGCAGGCGCATCGTATGGAGAAGCCCTGGAAATGGGCCGCCACTATGCGCTGCTCGTCGCCCGCGATTATCCCCATGCATTTTCCTGGGCGTTTCGCGATGATGTGAGAGAGGTGAATCCATCAGATGAAACGGTCGTCCGCCGGTTGACGGAGACGGCCGACCGCGTCTACGCGAAGACATCGATCCTGCAATTCCGGCGGGCGATGGTCGAGTACAACGTCGAACTGCCTCCTTTGCCCGAAGAGTTGGCTTTGCTCTGCGAGGCATTCAGAAAGCACCCGGGCCGGCGGACGGATATCGGGAGGAAGATCTTCGAGTCCGATTTGGGCTCCCGAATCGATACCTCGAACCCTGAGTCCTCCATACGCAAGTACTTTCCGCCGAAGATCTCGTGTTCCCGCGCGCAGATGCTTTCCCTTTTGGGACACCCGACGTGGAAGAACGGCTGGACCTACTCCTGGTGTTGCGATTACCACACCCGCGCCCAGGGCGGTGGAGAGCAGATCGCCGTGCTTTCGGCGACGTTCGACCGGAACGAAAAGGCGGCATGGGCGCTGTACGCCATGCACGAGCGGTCGAAATGGATCAGGCGACCAACGATTGCGGATCGTCTGGCCGAGCAGGAGGGCGATCCGGCCGGTGTCGCGCGGCGCTTCCGGGAGGCCCTGCACGCTTCTGATTGGGACCAGGCCCTGTCGTTGTGTTCGCAGGCCGTACAGGATGAGGCCCGCCGTTATGACTCAGCCGAGGGCTTCTTCCGGGCGGCAGTGCCCATTGAGGAGGTTGTCAAACAGCCGTATAATCCACACGAGTTTTCGAGCCGAGATGGGAAGCTGATGCGGATGTCGGACGCAGTTCATCTCGATGTAGGCGAGGACGTTTGGCGGGCCAGATGGACCTGGGCCCTGAACGCAATAGGTCAGACGTGGCAGGTGGATTTCGAGCCGATTCCGCTGGAGCGATTCATCCAGAAAGAGCGGATCAAGCGAGAGTTCCATGAGGCGGGTGGAAGGACGGATCAAGAGGCGTTCGAGAGAGCCATCCGGTACGTTCTGATTCCAATCGGCGACGAATTCACGCTCGGCCGGCCGATGCTGTTTCGGCTGGAGATGCGGAATGTGGGTGACGTGCCCATCGCCTTTTCCCGTTCCCCAGTGATGGTGGGCGATCCCATGATTGTGACGGATCCTAATGGCCAGAGGCTATCCTACACGGACACAAGCTATCAGACTGATATGTGGCCCGAAGCGATCCTGCCGGACGAGACAATCGTTTTGGCCGAAGAGTACGATGTGACCTGCCAGTATCGCATTTTGAGACCTGGCTCTTATACGTTTCAGTTCAAGCGCTATGACAGGCGGTCCAACGTTTGCCGCGTTGAAGTCAAGCCGGGACCGCTGCCGGTCATGGAGCAGGTTGTGGAGAAGCTCTTGCCCGTGCTGCCGGGCGGATGGAGATTGACGCGAAGCCTCAGGTCGCCCTCCGGGCTTAGGG
>CBFDDG010000486.1:0-3976 GCA_965603505.1 uncultured Phycisphaerae bacterium
ATCTTGAACACGCTGTCGCCGTCCTCGAAGCCGAGGATGTGCTTGTACGCCCAGTAGCCGAGGCCGCCGTCTTTCGGCAGGCAGTAGCCGCCGACGCCGGGACCCGGGAAGATCATGTTGCTGTGCGTGGGGCGGACCTTGATGGCCTTGGTGACCTTGATCAGATCGACGCCGTTGCGCTCGGCGAACAGGCTCCACTCGTTCAGGAACGCCAGGATCGTGGCGCGGTATGAGTTCTCGACGATCTTGGTGGTCTCCGATTCGATGGGGCGGTCCATCACGGTGAGTGGGAATTCCTCGGTATTGAGCACTTCCGTGAGGAACTTGACGACGCGGTCGCGGGCCTGGGGCGTGCACCCGGAGCAGACCCGCCAGAAATCGCGGATGCTGGAGACATATTCCCGGCCGGGCATGACCCGCTCGAAGCTGTGGCTCAGCAGCGGTACGGAGTCAATGCCGCGCATGGCGAAGGCCTTTTTCATGATCGGCCAGGCGACGAACTCGGTCGTCCCCGGCGCGACGGTCGTCTCAATCAGCACGAGGCACTCGCGCCCGATCTTCTCGCCGATCGTGCGCATGGTGGCCTCCAGGGCGGTCATCTCCGCCTCGCCCGTGCGCATGTTGCCCAGGTCGTGTTTGGTATAGTCGCACTGCACATCCACGACCACGCAATCGGCTAACTTGAGGCAGTCGCTGTTGTAGGTGGCCGTGAGCGTCTTCTTTTCGAGGACGCATCGGGCGATCATCGGGTCCACCTGCGGGTCCTCGGCCTTGACGGGGGACTGGCCGCGGTTGAGCAAGGGGATCTTCCAGTAGCTGCGGGTGCTCGGCCGCTGGCAGCCGATAACGAGCTTGCCCGGCTTGCCCGTCTTGCGGTCCACGGTGTCAGCGACAATGGCCGCCATGACCGCGCCGACGAAGCCGACGCCCATCACGACAACGACCTCTCGGCCGTCGGCTGTGGCGGCCTGGGCGAGGCCCTCCAGACGCTGGAGCTCCGCATCATATTCTTGCGGTTTCGGCAGATCGAACTTCTCGCCGGCAGGACTGATGGAGTATTCACTCATGCTCGGTCACCTCGTATCTGGCCCTATTATAGGGCCCGGTCGTCCGGATGGTACTTTGGCCCTGTGCGGATGTGTCGGGCTCGATAAGTGTATCAGCAATCGGCCTCATGGCAACGTTTTTCCCGGGTGCAAGGCCGCCCGGGTGCGACTACGTTTTGTGGCTCCCTGTAGGTCGTGCGTCCTCGCGCGACCTCTTCAGGCGAGCGGGGACGCTCGCCCTACCACGCAAGATCACGCGCTTGCCCACCCGGGCCACAAAAGTTGGTCGCACACGGCCACCCGGGCAATGAGGAATCGGCTCGGCGGGCTTTGTACTTGAGGGGCAAAATGGTATAATGGATGTACAGACGACAAGTGAATGACTCCCTTATCCGTTCGGCAGCGGAGGAGCTGGATGTATCGAGCAGCCTGGTGTATCCTCGTGGTTTTGCTGAGCCCGTATCCGCGTTTGGGTCGGGCCGGGCAGGCCGTTCTCGAGTACCCGACCGCCATGCTCGACCTGTATGATGCGGACAGGAGCTGCTGGAAGGGGATGGACGCGCTCGGGAGTTTCCCGGTCGCCGTCGTGCCGGAGCGATGGCTGGTGGGGCCGCCGTTGTCGGAGGACTCGGCCGTCACGTTCCCGACGGACCACTGGGTGGACCTGGCGTTCTCGGGCGAAATCGTGGCCGGTGACGGCAACGATATTACGCTCGTGGAAACGGGAAGGGCGGGGGAGCAGGCGCTGGTGTTTGTCACCGACGGGGCGGAGCAGGAATACCTCCTGACGAAGCTGGTCGTCGAGTACGTGATGAAGCAGGAGCTGACCCGGTTCGGAATCGATCTGGACGGACTGCGGCTGCCGTTTGTGCCTCGCGCCGTTCGCGTTGTTGCCATAGACCGGGGAGGGCAATCGCCCGGCTTCGACCTCTGTCATGTGCAAGCCCGCGTATCGCACGCGTGCGGGACGAAGGCGTGCAACCCCAATCCTATCAGCGGGTCTGTCGGCGTCAGCCCTGATACCGAGCTTGTTTGGAGCCCTGGGTGCTCTGCGGCCGGGCACGTCGTCTACTTCAGCGAGGTCGCCTCGGAGGTGAGGTCGGGATCGGCGGCCGTGCGGTATCCGGCACAGCCGCCGGATGCGAACACGTTCAAGCCCACGGAGCTTCGGCTCGGTGAGACCTACTACTGGCGGGTGGATGAAATCGCGGCAGGGGACCCGAACCGTGTCCGGCCGGGCGACGTCTGGTCATTCACGGTCGCGGACCGGTTCGTGATCGATGATTTCGAGTCGTACGACCAGGGTGAGCGTCTCCTGTACGATGTCTGGCATGCCCGGGGTCTCGCGAGTGTTTCCATCGAGCAGCGTTTCATGCTGAGCTGCATCCAATCCATGGGGCTGTGGTACCACTATGAGGCGGGTTTTACCTCGGAGGCCCTCCGGATTTTCGAGGAGCCACAGGATTGGACGCGTATGGGGGCTGCGGCGTTGCAGCTCATGCTGCACGGCGAGTACGGCAACGCGACGACCGGACAGATGTACATCATCATCGGCGATGGCGAAAGGGAACAACAGATACCGTACTCGGGCGATATGGCGGCCCTTGGCGAGATGCAGTGGTTTCCATGGAGGATTCCCCTTGCCGATTTCAACGAGGTCGATGTGGCGCACGTCACGACCATCGCGATCGGTCTGCATCTTGAGACGACGGACCCGGAGCCGTCCGGCCGGGGAAAGCTGTACATTGATGACATTGCCCTGTATCCGGCCCTGTGTCTGGAAGACAACCGGCCCCTATCCGATGTGACGGCCGACTGCGTCGTGGATTATCGCGACCTCGATCGGATGGCGCTGGACTGGCTGGATGACCGCATGCGCGTGCACCCGGTGGCCGCCCCGAACGAGCCGATCCTCTGGTACCCATTCGACGGCAATGCCGATGACATTGCAGGCAGCGCTCACGGACACACGCAGGGGCGGTTCAACTACGCCCCGGGCGTGTACGGGCAGGCCATCCATTTTGCGAACCAGGGCGATACCGTGAGCGTTCCAGAGGCGCCGGCCGTCTTCGGGCGGGCCCGGGAGGCGATTACGATCGCCTTCTGGCAGAAGGGGGATGATTCGTCGCACCGGAACGATACCGTCTGCTGCTCGAATTACGTATACGGCCAGTCGAACCCGACCATCGCCATCCATCTCGGCTGCTGGCGTGACCCGGGCCGATACCGCTGGGATTGCGGGTCCCCGTGGTCGTTCGAGAACCGTCTGGCGGGCGTGCACCGGGACAAGTCGGACTGGACCGGGCGGTGGAACCACTGGGCCTTTACGAAGGACGTCCGCGTAGGTCCGGTGGGCCGGAAAGGCCGGATGGAAATCTATCTGAACGGCGTGCTCTACGACAGTCGCGAACGAACGGATACGCCCATAACCGACATTACCTCGTTCGAGATCGGCTCCGGCTGGTACGGTCACTATGACGGGCTGATCGACGACTTCCAGATTTATGACTACGCCCTGTCCCCGGCCGAAATCGCCTACGTGGCTACCGACGGGTTCGGCGTCTTCCACCACCGACCCGCCTCCAAGGCCGACCTGGACGGCAATGATGAGGTCGATCTCCACGATTTCGCCGTCCTGGCGAGTGAATGGCTCGAAGACCAGTTGTGGCCCTGAGCCGTGCCGCATCCGCCGCCCGCGCCAAGCCATCTGCCTTGCAGTGTGCGACCAACTCTTGTGGTCCGGGTGGGCAAGTGCGCGATTTCGCGTGGTAGGGCGAGCGTCCCCGCTCGCCTGAAGAGGTCGTGCGGGGACGCACGACCTACAAGGGGCCGCAAGACGTAGTCGCACACGCCTGGCGGGCGCATGACCTTGTCGGCATTTGCATCCTGTGTTACACTCCCGGTTCATCCAGACTGTTAGGGACGGCAGA
>CBFDDG010000487.1:0-3952 GCA_965603505.1 uncultured Phycisphaerae bacterium
CTCGACCAGAAGCGGTAGACGGGCTTGGCGCCGAGCGGCTGGCTTTCCGGGGGATAGGCATAGAAGGCGATCCCCTCGTACGCCCAGGTCTTGCTGTAGTTGTCGATCAGCTTGTTCTTTTCGCTCTCGCTGATGGTATAGAAATGGGAGTTGGACTCGTTGGACCAGAACCGATAGACCGGCGCCAGATCGCGGTCGGTGGCGCGGGAGCTTTCGTTGGTGAGCAGCTCGAAGGCGAGGTCCCAGGCGACGCCGGCCGGATGCTCGATTGGCGAGCCGCTGAGCCATTGACTGCCGAAGCTGGGCGGCCAGGCCGGGGCGAGCGTATCAAGGTCGTCGGCTCCTTCGATTTGCACGGCGCCGTCGCCGAAGGACAGCGGACGTGTGGTCCAGCCCCATGTGTGAGGCGGGGCCGCCACGGTTATGTCGTAGATGGCCGCGACGCTGAGCCAGTAGGTCGTTGGGGCCGGTCCGGCGTTCGGGTCTTCCCCGGTGATCGGATAGAACCACTGGTCCTGAGAGAGCAGCGACGTGAACTGGAAGCACGTGTCGTCATGGATGGCCCGCGGATCGCTGTTGTAGCCCGCGATGCTCCACGTCCAATTGGTGCAGAACATCTCCCAGATCAGGATGTCCGGATGGCCAGCGTTCTGCGGATTGGTCCCCTTCGGGTCGGCCTGCTTCGTCTCGCCTCCGTTCGGGTCGGTGCTGCTGGTCCAGATCGCGACGTGGAAGGCCAGCGGCACCTGAGACGGCAGCAGGGCCCCGGTCCAGCCCTCGAACGAGCCCCACCACTGAAAGCCGGTGATGGGGCGGTCGTCCTCGCACAGCCAGTCGTCGGCGGCGATCCGGTGCAGATGCAGGCCGGAAAGCTCATCCCAACCGTTGAGAAGGTATGGCGTGGCGGCGTCGAATGACTGCGGCGGCTGGCTCCACTTGAGCCCACCCTTGCCGGAATTCATCTGCGGCTCGAGGTCTTCGGCGACAGTCACCATGTAGTCCTCGACCTCTCCGTCGGAGGCCGGGCCGTACGACGGGAGCAGACCTCGCGTGTTGAAGCGGAATCTCGCGAACGTCTGTCCCGTGACGGCCGATGCCGGGATCGCGAATTGCAGCGTGTTCAAACCCTTGCCCAGCAACTCGTCCGTGAAGATCTGCTCGCTGGTCTGATCGAAGCGGCCGTCCCGGTTGAAGTCGAGCCATGCGTTCAGATACCCTTGTGTGGAGACGGTCACCTCGATGGTTGTGGACCTGCCGGGTGACAGCGGCGACGTGAACGTCACGCCGTCCTCGTCGTCTCCTTCCCGCAGATCATCGCCGGAGGCGGTCGGATCGGGGTTGGCGTCGAGCTCCGTGTCCAGCTTGGCGCCCAGGTACACGCCGTGGATGAACGTGTGGCGGGCGCCGTTGCTATCCAGGAGCGTTCGGTATCCGGCGTCAGGTGCGTCGCCGAAGTCCACCCAGGACGCGCCCTGCACGCACTTGTCGCACGTGCTGCCCGGCCCGAGCCATTTGTACGGCGTTTCGCACTCCTCCTCCGGGCAGATGAAACAGTCCTCATTTGACGGATTGCAGCAGGCGCCGTCTTTGAGGCGGCAGTCGTGCCAGGCGCCCCGGTAGACGTAGGCGTTTCGGCCGCGGATGTCGATCGAGACCCAGGCCGGATTGTAGTCCTGAACCGTGAACGTGGCGATCGGCTCAACGGTCCCGATGAACCAGTTGTCCACGAGATAGACCCGCCGATTCTGCATAAACCGGGCCTCGTCATCGGCCGTGGGGGCGTCCTTGGGCAGCGGTGGGCGGCCCAGGCTCTGCTGGTACCATTCCGGCGTCGCCCAGTTGAAGTTGATCTCGGCGTACACCGGCCGGTTGGCATCCACTGCCTTGATGTAGACCTCGTAGCGCAGGACCCCTTTGCGGTCGGTGTCGTAGGGCTGGTTGTAGTACCACTGGCGGTGCCATCCGGTATCGGGATAATAGTACCAGGTGCCGTCGTTGTATCCGTGGCCGTCGCCCAGGAGGTAGTTGCCGTTCTTGTCAAAGGCGATGCGATACCAGGAGCCCGGATAGCTGTTGGGATCCTCGATGTCGTTCTGAGCGAGCGCCGGAGAGCAGGCGACCGCCAGGATGGCCAGTAGGGACCATGTGAATTGTCGATGGATTCTCGATGTGTTCATAGCCGGACCTCGTAGTAAGGTTCCTTTTTGCAGCCGCAGACGTCGGTTGGGGGCCGGGACCATCGGCATTTTCGGACGTGGTTGCCCGGCATCCCAGGGCTCAGGTTCCCACTTGCGAAATATCGCAAACGGAGTCCCTTCCCGGAGGCGATGTACCGCTCCCGGGGACCCGTTGCTATGGAATCGGCGTTCAGGCAACCCGACTCCAGCAAAATGCGGCGTTGGCGCCCATTCTGGGGTTTTCGGACCTTGCGGACGACCGCATCTGTGGTATCGTCTGCGTGGAGTGAACCTGCGGGTCCTGCGAGTGTAGTACTCTCGTGCCCGGGGCCGGGGCCCCGGACGGATCGAGCGTGGGTTCCGGAAGACCGATGCGATCATGATTCAACGTGAGCGGATTCATCGTCTCAGCCGTCCGTCGCGAGCCGCCACGGCGAACGACGAGCCGGTCCGCGACGGCCGGTATGTCCTCTATTGGATGCAGGCGGCGCAGCGGGCGCGCTGCAATCATGCGCTCGAGCACGCCATCGACCGAGCGAATGAACTGAAGAAGCCCGTTGTGGTCGCATTTGGACTGACGGCGGACTTCCCCGAGGCAAACGCCCGCCATTATCACTTCATGCTGGAGGGGCTCCGCGAGGTCGTGGATGAACTGAAGGACCGGGGGATTCGGACGGTCGTCCGAGCCCAATCGCCGGCCAGGTGCATTCCGGATCTGGCCCGCGAGGCCTGCCTGGTCGTCGTCGATGACGGTTGCCTGAAGGTCCAGCAGCGGTGGCGCTCCGAGGTCGCCGAGGCGGTCGGATGCCCGCTGGTGGAGGTGGAAACGAATGTCATCGTCCCGGTCGAAGAGGCGGCGGACAAGGAGAACTTCTCCGCCGGGACCTTCCGGCCGCGAGTCCGCAAGAAGCTCGATGCCTATCTGGTGCGACTGAGACGTCGCAAGCCCAAAAAGGATTCGCTGGGCCTCCGGCTCGATGGCCTGGACCTCAAGGAAATCGGGCACATTGTCAGGCAACTCAAGGTCGATGCCTCTGTGGGCAAGGTGACGGCATACCGCGGCGGCGGGCGGGAGGCCCGACGGCGACTCGACGACTTTATCAGGCACAAACTCGACGATTATCCCGACCGACGAAACGATCCGAATGCAGACGGTCAGTCCGGCCTGAGCCCGTACCTTCACTTCGGACAGATCTCACCTCTCGATATCGCCTTGCGAGTCCTCCGAACGGGGAGCAACGGCGCCGATGCCTTCCTTGAAGAGCTGATCGTGCGCCGCGAGCTCAGCTTCAATTTCGTGCATTACAGCCATCAATACGACTGCTTCGAGGGTCTGCCGCCGTGGGCGAAGCGAACGTTGAACTTCCACGGACGCGACAAACGCGAGTATACTTACTCGTCGGACGAGCTCGAGGCGGCCCGGACGCATGACCCGTACTGGAACGCCGCCCAGAAAGAAATGATCCTGACCGGCAAGATGCACGGGTACATGAGAATGTACTGGGGTAAGAAGATTCTGGAGTGGACGAAGAGCCCCGAGGAAGGATTCCAGATCGCGCTGTACCTGAACAATAAGTACGAGCTGGACGGCCGGGACCCGAACGGCTTCGCCGGCGTGGCGTGGTGCTTCGGCAAGCACGACCGGGCCTGGGCCGAGCGCCCGGTTTTCGGCAAGATTCGCTATATGAACGCCGCAGGGCTGAGACGCAAGTTCGATGCGGACGCCTATGTCCGGAAGATCGAGCGGCTGTTAACCGCTAGGTTGTAGGTTCGAG
>CBFDDG010000488.1:0-3952 GCA_965603505.1 uncultured Phycisphaerae bacterium
AAGACGACGAGACCGGCGTTGTCCGGATTGCGAGCGTACTCGGCGGCGACGTCACTCGTGCTCGACGTGCGGTCGTAGACGAGCACCTTCTTTCCGATCCGCTTGGTGCTCAGCTTGGCTTGGATGAGGTCCGGGTCCAGCCGGTCATCACTGGTCATACGCGTGTCTCGTATCTGCCATCTCGTATCTCGCGTGTGCCCATGTCTCTGCTGCCGTTCGAGATGCGAGATACGATCGTGCTATCTGTCGAGTCCAATGTCCGCGGCGTCTGCCGAATGCGTAATGGCGCCGACGGCGATGCGATCGACGCCGCACTGGGCGATCTCCGCGACGTTGTTCAGGTTGATGTTGCCGGAGGCTTCCAGCAGCGGCTTGCCCTCCTTACACATCTCGTCGCGCATCTCGACGGCGTGCTTGAGCTGCCATTGCCCCATGTTGTCCAGCAGAACGATGTCGATGCCGGGGATCTTCAGGACGTGATTCAATTGGTGATCCACATGGTCCACTTCGACCGCCACGAACTTGAGGCCGCGGATGGTTCTGGCCTCCTCGATGATTCGGCGCAGTTTCGCGGGAAAGTTCCTGCCCAACTCCACAAGGTGGTTATCCTTGATCAGGATCCCGTCGTAGAGACCGAGCCGGTGGTTGTATCCTCCGCCGCAGCGGACGGCATATTTCTCCAGGAGCCGCCAGCCGGGCAGCGTCTTGCGCGTATCGTAGATCCTGGCTTTCGTTCCCTTGACGGCGCGGACGTATCGGCTCGTCGTCGTGGCGATGCCGCTGAGTCTCTGCAGGAAGTTCAGCATCACGCGCTCCACGCTGAGCATGGACCGCAGAGGTCCCTCGATGGTGGCCAACTTATTGCCCACGTGGGCCGACTGGCCGTCGCGGAAATGGGCCGTCATTTTGAGTTTCTCATCATATTGCCGGAGAATCTCCTGCACGACCGGAAGGCCCGACACGACGATCTCCTCCCGCGACACGATGGTCGCTTTAGCCTGTGCATCATCCTTGAACAGCAGGTCCGTCGTGATGTCCCCTTGGCCGAGATCCTCTTCCATGGCCATGCGAATGATCGGCTGGACTTTCGTGATGTCAAATGTCTTCATCGAATGGTTCCCCAAGATGGGTCAATCTTTCCTGCCTCTTCGTGACTCTGTCTCCTCGCCCTATCGCGGCTCGTGCCGACCGGATGGTTACGGCTTTGCCTTTCGTCGGCGTCTGGTTTTTCTGGCGATATCTTTCTTTGTCCGGCTGCTGACGATCAGCTCGGGCAGTTCCTTCAACTCGCGTAGCTGGTTACGCAGGGCGGCCGCCCGCTCGAAATCGAGGGCCTCAGCGGCTTCGAGCATCTCTCGCTCGATGTGTGCGGCCATCTCGAGTTCATCGAATTCCGACGGGCCGAGGCGGACGGCCTCACGGGCGACGCGCTGGGCCCTGATCTGCTCGGTGAGGCTCTTGCGAATCTCCTTGCGGATCGTTTCCGGCGTGATCCCATGCTCCTTGTTATACGCCAGTTGAATTGTACGCCGGCGGTCGGTTTCGTCAATGGCTTTCTTCATGGATTCCGTAATCGTATCGGCGTACAGGAAGACCGTGGCATTGACGTTGCGGGCCGTTCGGCCGATCGTCTGGATCAGGGAGGTCTGGCTCCGCAGGAAGCCCTCCTTGTCGGCGTCGAGAATCGCGACGCAGGAGACCTCGGGGAGATCGAGGCCCTCGCGGAGCAGGTTGACCCCGACCAGCACGTCGAATTCGCCCTGGCGCAGCTCCCGGAGGATCTCGATGCGTTCGAGCGTGTCGATCTCGCTGTGCAGGTAGCGACAGCGGAAGCCGCGTTTGGTGACGTAGTCCGCCAACTGCTCGGCCATTCGCTTGGTCAGCGTGGTGGCCAGGACGCGTTCCTTGGCCTGGACGCGCTTCTCGATTTCGCCGAGCAGGTGCCGCACCTGGTTGCCGGCCGGGAAGACGAAGATCGGTGGATCCAGCAGTCCGGTCGGCCGGATGATCTGCTCGACCACCTCGTGGTTGCACTTGTCCATCTCGTAGGGCCCGGGCGTCGCCGAGACGAAGATCGCCTGGTTCCAGCTCTCATGGAACTCCTCGAATCGCAGGGGGCGGTTGTCCAGCGCACTGGGCAGCCGGAAGCCGTGCTCCACCAGGACTTCCTTGCGGCTGCGGTCGCTGGCCCACATCGCTCGCAACTGAGGGAGCGTCACGTGCGACTCGTCGATGATCAGCAGGAAGTCCTGCGGGAAGTAATCGACCAGGGTGTAAGGTCGTGCGCCAGGTGCCAGGCCCGCCAGGTGGCGCGAGTAGTTCTCGATGCCGCTGCAATAGCCGACCTCCTGGATCATCTCGATGTCGTACATCGTCCTGGCCTGAAGCCGCTGTGCCTCCAGCAGCTTGCCTTCGCTGCGAAACTGCTGGAGCCGCCATTCGAGCTCGGCCCTGATGCCCTCGACCGCCGGCACGATGCGCTCGCTCGGCATCACGTAGTGCCGGGCCGGATAAATGAAGACCTGACTCTCAATCGCCAGCGTCTCGGCCGAGACGGGATTGATATAGCTGATCTGCTCGACGGTGTCGCCGAAGAACTCAATGCGAATCGCGAACGACTCGTACGATGGGTGCAGCTCGACGACGTCCCCCCGAACGCGGAAGGTTCCCCGCTGGAAGTCGATGTCGTTGCGGGTGTACTGGATATCCGCCAGCCGTCCGAGCAGGGTATTGCGGTCGCGCCCATCGCCGGTCCGCACGGCCACCACGCTCGCCTTGTAATCTTCGGGCGAGCCCAGCCCGAAGATGCACGAAACCGAGGCCACGACGATACAGTCTCTCCGCGCCGACAGGCTCGTCGTGGTCGAAAGCCGCAGCCGGTCGAGGTCCGCATTGCGCGAGGCGTCCTTCTCGATGTAGATGTCCCGCTGCGGAATGTACGCCTCGGGCTGGTAGTAGTCGTAGTAGCTGACGAAGTATTCAACGGCATTTTCCGGGAAGAGCTCCTTGAACTCCTCGTAGAGCTGAGCGGCCAGGGTTTTGTTGTGCGAGACGACCAGGACCGGCCGGTCGAACCGCGCGAGGACATTCGCCATCGTGAAGGTCTTCCCACTGCCGGTGACGCCCATGAGTGTCTGGTATTTGCAGCCCTCGCGCAGAGCGTCCGTCAGCCGCTCGATTGCCTGCGGTTGGTCGCCTGAGGGTCGGAACTGATTGTTCAGCTTGTATATGCCCATCTTGCTCACAACGAGCACGGCCGTCAGGCGGACGATGCCCTTGCCTTGCCTGCTTCAAACGGTCCGCTTGCAAGCCAGGCAGACGTACTTTGCAGGCCGCAGAGGCAGGACTGGTTTGGCCGGCCCACCTCCGTATCGTACGATATCCGGGCGAGCGAATCAATCCGGTATGAGTTCTCCGTGCGGGCGCAAGACCTCTACGAGGCGTGCTGCGGGAATGTGATCACCGCCAGGACTGCCTTTCCATACTTCTCCCAAAGGGTGACATCGCTCCATCTCGATGCGTCCCGGGGCAGTTCGAGCGTGATAATCGGGATGCCGAGCATGTCGCCTGCGTATGCGCCAAGCGATCCGGGCTTCACGCCCAGCTTCTTCACCGGCAGGTCGCAGTATTGTGCCATGCGTGCGGCCAGCGCCCGCCCCGGCCCGTCGTAGTCGATGCAGTTCAGAGGCTGATGGATGCTCACGATTCGGCTTGGCTCGTACTCCTTGATGACCGCCGCCAGGGCACGGGATTCCGGCTCGGACAGCGGGCTAAATCCGTTGGTGCGGTTATTCACGCGGTTGTCCGCCGTGAAGTTTCGGTTGAGATCGACGCCCCGTACGTTCTCGCGGGTCTTGGCCGCCAGCCCGTCCGGGTTGGCGACGGGCAGCAGCACGATGCGCCGACCTTCGAGCAGGACGGGGTTCCGCCTCAGGTGGTCGATCAGCCGATG
>CBFDDG010000489.1:0-3950 GCA_965603505.1 uncultured Phycisphaerae bacterium
AGCCGAACCGATCCGGCCGCCTACGGCAACGACCGAGAAAACTGGCACGCCGCCCCGCCCTCACCAGGCGGATAGGGATCGAACACGCTTCCAGAGGATTGGATCGCAATATCGACGGGCCCTTACTCGATGCGGCCTGGCTCGCCCCAAGAGCAGGCGGCCGGCACACCCATGCCCCCCCCCCGCCAACGCCGGTCAATCAATGACTCGGGGCATACCCGAGCTTGCCCCAGCAGCCCTTCTGCATTCGGTAGAGGTCCTGGAAACCCTCGTCCGTTTGCGGTGCCCAGTTGACGTCAGGATCCTCGTTCTCCTTGAGTCTGGCCTGTTTTATCGTATCTGTGCCCTTCCACTTCCAGTGTTCTACATGTCCGTCCACAAAGGATACAGTTACCCCATCTCCGTGCCGGACCGGAGGGTTATCGAACCATCTTTCATCACTGTACCAGACGGCGTAGCCATCCGAGGTCATGTAGCCTTCATCGATGAAAACGAGTCTGAAAGCCGGGTTCGGGAGAATCTGAGTTCTCTTCTTGACGAACGCCCCCCTCACTCCCTGCGACCATGTGTGATTAACCGCATTCATGGAGAACATAATCGAGTAGGTGAGCGCCTGTCCGCGCCGCCCGGTGGGGCACTGGTAGAGATCCTCATTCCTCACGTAGGGAAACAGGGCGCCCCTCCTGATATCTTGTATCTGGGCATCGTAGTCGTCCGGATGGAAGCCATCGATCCAGGCAAGCTCGTTCGTGTGGTCTCCCCATGGCATGTTCCTGTCGCTGAAAGCGGTCGCGCCGTTGACGATTTTGTCATCGTTTTCGTCGGCGTACATGATCCAGGCGAGCTGGAGCTGCTTGAGGTTGTTCAGGCAGGCGGCCCGCTTGCCCTGCTCGCGGGCCCGCTGCAGGGCCGGCATGAGAATGGCCATCAGGATGGCGATAACGGCGATAACGACGAGCAATTCAATGAGAGTGAAAGCTTCTTGTGCGCGCTTGGTCATAATCATCCTCGTGCCCCGGGTGCGGCCCGGCACCTTCTATTACAGTAGGATGCCAAAGCTGCATCGGGTGTTCGGTGCGTATCTGTCATATTCTACAGATTCGGCGAACCTTCGGCAATAGGGGAGCCCGTCAAATCGTCGACCCCGCCCGCGCGCGAAGAACTCATGCATCGGATTGCGTCCTCCCCGCCCCCCGGATGGCTTGCAGTGGTCCTTAAGGAGGTAGTCGCCGGAGTCTACAGCCGCCAGGCTGGTCTATCAATGCGATGGCGCGTATCCCAGCTTGCCCCAGCAGCCCTTTTGCATCCAGTACAGATCGTCGAAGTCTTCGTCGTTCGCGGGGGTCCAGCCGGCCCCTGCGTGTCCGCGCACCCTCGATCTGCCCATCTTGATGGTCTCGATCCCCTTCCACTTCTTGTACTCGACGTGGCCGTCGGCGAACGTGACGTTCGTGCCGTCTCCATGACGGACCGGCGGGTCATCCCACCACTGCTCTGCGCTGTAGTTGACCGCAAAGGCATCGGGCGTCACCCATCCTTCGTCGATGAAAACAAGTCTTAGCGCCGGGTTCGGGACAATCTCGTTGCGTTTTTTTACGTGCGCGCCTTTCACGCCCTTAACTTCCGTGTGGCAGACGGCATTCATGGAGAACATGATGGCGTAGGTGAGCATCTCGCCCCGCGCGCCGGTGGGACAACTGTAGAGCTTGATCTGCTTGACATAGTCCCAAAGCGCCCCTGCCATGATCTCGCGTTTCTGGTCCGCCTCCGGCAGTTGCCCACCCGTCGCGTAATCAGGTGCCCAGCACCTGCCCACCCAGTTGAGTTCCTTGGCGTGCGTCCCCCATGCCTCATCGCTCGTGTATCCCGCCGCCCCATTGACGAGCTTATCGTCGTTTTCATCGGCGTACATGATCCAGGCGAGCTGGAGCTGCTTGAGGTTGTTCAGGCAGGCGGCCCGCTTGCCCTGCTCGCGGGCCCGCTGCAGGGCCGGCATGAGAATGGCCATCAGGATGGCAATGACGGCGATAACGACCAGCAGTTCAATGAGGGTAAAGGCTCTTTGTGTACGCATGGCTATAGTCCTCCCCGTATATCGGGTACTCTGTGCATCTCTATATCCTTACCAAGATGCACAAGACGCATCAACTGTTCGGTACGGAACTCCCCTATTTTACGGGTTTGCCGGACCTTTGGCAACGAAAAGACCGCAAAATCGCCGGCCTCGGGTGCAGGGCAGGCTCGTGAGCGGGTTTTTGCCGTTCACCAGCGAGCCAGCACAGCCCGGGGGTCATTGCGAGTTGGTTCGACGGTGTTCCAGGCATGTATGGCTACGAACGACGGAGCCGACGCTGGCTGAAACCACGACGAGCCCGGATCAATACGAACTAACATACGACCAGTTACTTGCACGGGATGGGCAACGATCCGTCCGAAAGATGATCCAAGGACACCGCGCATCCATACGTGTGGGCCTGTGCGTGAGTCGCGTGGCGCCGGCAGAAGGCGGATCATCTTTGACCGAGTGTCACGCGCGAAAAAAAAATTGCTTCCGTAGATTCAGCGTTCGCAAGGGTTAAGAAGAAAAGCCCCGGGCGCAAGGACGAAAATTCTGATTTTTTGACCTTTACACTTCACCCGACTGCCATTACTCTGCCGATACCTGTTGTATGGACTAAGCATCAATATCTGGTGAAAGCCCAGTTCTCCCTGACTATATGTTGTGGTCTTTGTTTCTCAGCATGGAGGCGCGTAATGTCGTATAAGTTTGACCCTGAGAATCCGTTCAAAGCAGAGCGGACGCGAGTGAAAAAGGCCCTCCAAGCCAAAGACGGGAAAGGCTTACCGATCGAGCATTTCTTCTCCACGCCGGGCGTTCATCCTTTCGAGCAACTCGAATGGGAGACGCGCTCGGCCAAGATCTCGAGCGACAGCGGCGAGGCGATTTTCGAGCAGGACAATATCGAGGTGCCGGTTGGCTGGAGCCAGTTGGCGACCAAGGTTGTGGCAAGCAAGTACTTCTACGGCGATCTCGAAGGCGGTCAGCGGGAACATTCCGTCAAGCAGCTCGTCCACCGCGTCTGCAAGACCATCGCCGACCGCGGCCTGAAGGACGGGTACTTCACCACCCAGGAGCAGGCGGAGATCTTCTACAATGAGCTAACCTGGCTCTGCGTGAATCAGCACGGGGCGTTCAACTCGCCCGTGTGGTTCAACGTCGGGCTCCATGATGTCTACAGTATCACCGGGAGCAAGCACAACTATCGCTGGGACCCCCAGGAACGGACGGCGGTGCTGTGCCAAAACAGCTATGAGTACCCGCAGGCATCGGCGTGTTTCATCCAGGCCGTGAAGGACTCGATGGAAGATATCATGCGTCTGGCCGCCAGCGAGGCGATGCTGTTCAAGCACGGCTCGGGGACCGGAACCGACTTATCAACACTGAGAAGCCGCAGAGAGAAGCTCGCCGGCGGCGGCAAGCCCTCCGGCCCATTGAGTTTCATGCGGGTATACGACCAGATCGCGGCCGTCATCAAGTCCGGCGGGAAGACCCGCCGGGCGGCAAAGATGCAGTCGCTCAAGGTCGATCACCCCGACATCAAGGACTTCATCACCTGCAAGACCGTCGAGGAGAAGAAGGCCTGGGCCCTCATCGAGGCCGGCTACGCCGGCGAACACAACAACGAGGCCTATGACAGCGTCATGTTCCAGAACTCCAACCTCTCCGTGCGGGTCACGGACGAGTTCATGCAGGCCGTGGAGAAGGATGATACCTGGGCCACCTTCGCCGTCACGACGGGCCAGAAGATGGACACCCATTCCGCCCGCGAGCTGATGCAGTTGATTGCCGAGGGGACCCGGGTCTGTGGCGACCCGGGCGTCCAGTACCACAGCACGATCAACCGCTGGCACACCTGCCCCAACTCCGGGCCGATCAACGCCTCCAATCC
>CBFDDG010000490.1:0-3946 GCA_965603505.1 uncultured Phycisphaerae bacterium
CCGGGGCAGCCAAGGGACTGGCGAAAAACCGGCGAATCCTCTATTGATTCCTAAGGCCACCTTTCTGCGGGAGGAAAGGGCTGCTATACTTGGGACGTATCGGGATTGCCTCCCATGACAGGCGCTCAGCGTTATGACTGAATTGAGTCCTATCGACTGGTTTGTTGGCATCACTTATCTTGCCGTGGTCCTTGGTCTGGCTCTCAAGAGCGCCAGGGGCCAGCAGGACAACGAGGACTACTTCGTCGGCGGCCGAAATATGAGCTGGTTCGCGGTCGGGGTATCGATGTTCGCCACCAGTTTCAGTTCCATCTCCTTCCTGGGGCTTCCCCAACGCGGGGCCTACCAGGATTTCAGTTTCTACCTGACCATCCTGTGTATCCCTTTCGTGATTACTCCCATTCTCTGGTGGGTATTCGTGCCGATGTTCGTCCGACTCAAGGTTAGCAGCGGATACGAGTATCTGGGCCGACGTTTCGGCCTGCCTGCCCAGCGCATCGGGTCAGGCCTCTATTGTGTGTATGCTATCGGTTGGATGGGCACGATGCTCTATGCGGTGGCGCTGACTCTGCAGACGGTCGTAGGGCTTGGCGAAACCCAGTATTTCTGGGTGCTTGTCGGCCTCGGGGCTTTCGCCACGATCTATACCGTAATGGGTGGGTTGAGGGCGGTGATTTGGACCGATGTTCTGCAGGCGGCCGTGCTCGGCACGGCAATGGTCCTGGTCATGTTCCTGGCCGTCAGCCGCATCGAGGGAGGCTGGTCGGCGTTCTGGGCGATCTCAACCGAGCACAACAAGTTTCAGTTGTTCCACCTCAACACGGATCTCCTCGCGAAAGAGAACTTCACGGGCCAGAACACCGTCTTCACGGCCGTCGCTTTTGGCCTGTTCATGTACTTGCCCGGCTACGCCGTCTCGCAGAACATGATTCAGCGCTACGTTTGCCCGGGCAGTCTCGCTGGCGGACGTCGCGTCGTACTCCTCAGTGCCGCAGTCAATTCTGCGATCGGCTTTCTCTTTCTGATGGTTGGCGCCGCTCTGTTCGCCTTCTACAGCCAACCCGGGGGGAGCGGCTTGCCGGCTGCCGGTGCCGAGATCGCGAAGGAAGATCAAATCCTGCCTTATTTCGTGGCCACGCAACTACCGCGGGTCGGCCTGCTCGGGTTCATCCTGGCCGGGCTGTTTGCCGCCGCGATGAGCACAATAGACAGTGGAATCAACGCGGTGACTTCGGTCATTGTATATGACTGGTTGTCCGGCAGGCAACTGCCTCTGACGATCAGTCGGGTCCTTACCGCCGTGCTGGGGGCAACCGTCATTGGCGCAGCACTTTTTGTCCCCGTCCTCGGCGGCACCGTCATCGGAATCATCAATGTCATCGCAGGGACGTCCCTGGGCACGCTGCTGGCCGTCTATCTGCTGGGAATGCTCGTGCCACGGGCGAATCTGCCGGGCGCCCTGATAGGACTTGCGAGCGGGCTTGTTTGTCTCACCCTTGTCTGGGCCTTGACGGATGTCCCCTCGTGGTGGCTCGGCGCCTTCACCATCGTTCCGACCTTCGTCGTGGGGGCCTTGGCCAGTCTCCTTTTTCCGCCGGCCCCCGAATCTTCACTAAGAGACACTCTCGTAAGGACAGGTAGGCAAACGTCATGAAAATCACGCGCAGAAAAAAGAGGACGGCCAGGATAGGTATATTCGGGGTCGGATTCCACAAGTACTGGTCCCAGTTCGATGGTTTGCTCGATGAGATGAGACGCAAACTGGACGTCTTCACCGGCAAGGTGAGGACGCACGAAGTGGAAGTCACGAATTTCGGGATTGTGGATGACGCCCCCTCGGCCTACGCTCTTCTTCCAAGGCTCAAGGCTGCGGATCTTGACCTTGTGTTCTGTGATATGCTCACCTACGCTACGTCGGCTTCGTTCGGCGCGATCGTTCGTGGCCTGGATGTCCCGCTGGTTCTTGTCGCGCTGCAGCCGTTGAAGGCCCTGGACTATTCTCGGGCCTCCACCTATATGCAGTTGTGCAATGATGATCTCTGTGCTGTCCCCGAATTTACCGGCGTGGCCATCCGCATGGGGAAGAAGGCCCCGCCGGTCGTCCTCGGCACCCTCGATGACGATCCGGTGGCAGACCGGGAAATCGCGCGATGGTGCAACATCGCCATGGCTCTGCATGACCTCGGACGTGCCCGAATCGGTCATTTCGGCCATCCCATCGAGCACATGCTGGACATGCAGACCGACCAGACGGCACTTACCGCAGCGTTTGGCTGCCATATCGTTCAAACGGAGGCCGATGAACTCCTGAGACTGGAACGCACCGTCACCGATGAAGAAACGGAAGCCAAGAAGACGCAGATTCTCGATCTGTTCGATACGCCTGATCCGAAGTCCGATCCCATCACGGAGAAACTGACCGAGGAGGACCTCCAGATCGCCGCTCGGGTCGCGGTGGCCTTGGACAAGTTCATCGATGCCTATGGCCTGGATGGCTTGGCGTACTACTATGAAGGCCAGGAGGGCGGCGCAATGAGACAGCTCGTGACCAATCTGATCGTGGGCAACTCGCTGCTCACGGCCGCGGGCTTTCCCATGTGCGCTGAGTCTGATTTGAAAACCTGTGTCGCTATGATGATCATGGATCGCCTGGACATTGGGGGGAGCTTTGCGGAATTCCATCCCATCGATTTCGAAGGGGGCTTTGTCCTGGTCGGTCATGATGGACCCCATCATATCAATATCGCCGACGGCAAACCGGTCCTGCGCAGCCTGTCCACGTACCACGGTAAACCGGGCTCCGGGGCGAGTGTGGAGTTCAAGATTAAGGAAGGTCCGATCACGATGCTCAGCATCGGGGTGACGGCCGGCGGCCGATTCAAGTTCATCCTCGCCGAAGGCGAGAGCGTACGAGGCCCCATCCCGCCAACCGGCAACACGAACACCCGGGGGTACTTCAGGCCCGACGTCCGGGCTTTTCTGAAACATTGGGTGGCTGAAGGACCTACCCACCATTTTGCGCTGGGGATTGGACATCAGGCCCGCACGCTCCAGACAATTGCCGATATCCTGGGGCTTGAAAGCGTCATCGTCACTCCTCCGCAAGCGTAGATGACGACCATGTCAACCATGATCGAATGGAAATGGATCGGCGCCGTATCATGAGTGAGGACCGAATGTCGGGACCAGTGAACATGCGAAAAGGTCTCGCACTTGCGTTCCGTTATGCCGGTTTCTTTGCACTGCGGTCCTTGGGTCCGTGTTCGGGTTTTGGCTGGCGATGTTTGCTCTTTTGTGGTTGTGAGGTTGCGTCTCGGGTTGTGGGGGCTTAGGGGGATCGAGGCGGGTGGTGTCAGTAGTCTTTGAAGTGGCGCATCCATTGCGGCCAGTCGTCGGCGGTGACGCCGCCGGCGAGGGTGAAGCGGTTGGCCGTATTCCAGGTACGATGGAACTTCAAGGTCCACAGCTCTTTGAGGCCGACCTTTCGGACGGACCAATCCAGGAAGACCATGTTCATGTTGCCTTCGTGCCGGTTCATGCAGAACCGCCGGATCTCGTTCAGGCCGTCGCCCTGGCCCCAGAGGTTGGCGACATCGTCCGGCCTGGCCGGGGGCTCGTCCGTGTCGTTGGGAGTGGCCCCCGTGATGGCGCAGTCGCCGAAGCACGGGACCTCGCCGGCGTTCTTGACGTTCGCCGTCCTCCAGATCTGTTCGTGGATGCGCCCCCCGACCACCTGCGGGGCGTCGTACACCCACTGGTTGATGCCGTAGCTGCTCGCATAGGGCTGGCCGCTACTCTCCAGTTCCGCGCCGCCCCACGTTTGCTCCCACGCTCCGAAGGGAGGGACGGCGCCGTCGGTGTAGAGCTTTGTCGCTCTGGGGCACAGGGTGATCTTCTGGTCGTCGTCTTTGTGGTAGTTCTTCACGAGGTCGCGCCAGGTCAGGAC